>JBNJDC010000007.1:0-16275 GCA_051744565.1 bacterium | reverse complement strand
AAAGTGATAAATAAACTCATAGTAACCTCGAATCAAAAATTTATTTGTAAACCGGTACAAGAGGATAACAAAATTGTGCCGAAGAGAGGTGCAAAAAAATATAATACGTGGATCCGGGGAGGGTTTATCCCAGTTTATTTTTGATGGAGGTAACCTTTTCTTCATCCTCGCCACCGGTGTTAATTGTGCAGCTTCCTTCAAGAACCACGCCTTTTTCAATCTGGAGAACAGGGGCGGTTAAATCACCAAAAATTTCACCGGTAGTTTGAATTTCTATTTTATCGTGTGCGGTTATTGTTCCGTTAACCCGGCCACCAATCACGGCTTCTTTAGTGATAATATTGGCTTCAACGTCGGCGCCGGGACCAATAATCATTGTTTCCCGGCAATGTATTGTCCCCTCAAATTCACCGTCAATACGAATTGATTGATCGGTGTCAATTTCACCCTCCAGCTTTGATTTTGAACCGATTATGTTTTCTACGGGTCTTTCCTCGTTAAAATTAATTCCTAGCATGTAAAGATGCCTCCCGGGGTGCAAATTTATTGTAAAGATCAAATTTTTCTACCAGGTAGGGGGCGGGATCGATTGTTTCACCGTTAACCTGGACTTCATAATGCAGGTGAGAGCCGGTAGCCCGGCCGGTGCTGCCAATTAACCCGATAACGTCTCCCTGTTTGATTTTATCCCCCTTGTCAACTTTAATTTTGCTCAGGTGACCGTATAGCGTGCTAAAACCGTAATCATGTTTTACTTCTACTGATTTTCCGTAACCGCCGTTGCGGCCGGTAAATTCAATTTTTCCGGTTGCTGTTGATCGGACTGGTGTTCCGTGCCAGGAAGCAATATCAACCCCTTTGTGGTTAGAACGCCCCTGCCCACCCATGGGGTCCTGTCTGACACCGTAACCCGAGGAAATCCAGCCTTCGACCGGCCAGAGCATCGGGGTCTTGGTTAACACTTCAGTTCTGCTGGCCAGAAATTTCTGCATTTTATCCAGTTTTTGGTTTTTCTGGCTGTTTTCGGTCAATAACTGGCGGGCTTCTTCCAGCTCTGTAAAAACCTGGTTGTCCTCTTCCAGCTGAGAAAAATCAATTTCCAGCGCTTCTCCCAGTCCCGTAAGCTCAATTAACGCCCGGTGCTGACTGCGAGTTTCTTTAACTTCCTCCTGGAGGGATTGGGAAATCTGTTTCCATTGTTCGTATTTATCATTTTGAGCTTCCAGGGAGGCAATTTTCTGTTCATAACTGTTATATTTTTGGTAGACGCGGTAGGGGTTGCTCAGTACACCCACGATAGCGAGAAGGAGCAGCAATGAAGCCATTGTGCCGCCGATAACTCCCAGCAGGAGTAGACTAACCCCCTTAATCGAGAAGGATTTGGAGGAAGAACTGTTATGTGGCACAAGTATAAACGTAAAAGAGTTTTTCCAGTTAGACATCATTATCCCCTCGGATAGCTCAGGTTATGGACGTCACTCGCATTATTGACTGTGTTTAACTGCTAAATGTACAGGCTCCGTATATTATCGTAAAAATTTTTGATAGAAGACGTCCACACCCATACAGTGAAAGGAAGTACTATTGTTCAGTCTGTTCAATTAGCACCATAAACACAGGTTTCTACTTTGAATTTATCACTCTGGACAAATCGTGTCAATGTTTAATCGCCTATTTTTGGGTTTTTAGTCTGTTTGCTCTGTATTTTCCCTGCTATCTGCAGGATTTATAGTTTTTAACCTTTGTCTGAGCAATTCGAACTCATCGGGATCATTGAAAAATATCTTCAGGTGTCCGGCTTTGCGTTCGCTGTCAGTTTCTATATTTACCGGCGCTCCAATATTATCCTCCAGTTCAGCCTCCAGGTGTTCAAAGTGAGTGGGCGGGCGTTTATTTTCTTCAGTTTCCTTTTGTTCTTCTTCCTGTGGTTTTTTCTTTACGGACTGGATTAGCTGCTCAGTCCGCCGGACACTGAGTCCTTTATCAATAATTTTATTAAGCAGTTTTTTTACCTGGTCTTCGTCCTCCAGCGCGAGGAGGGCCCGACCATGACCCGCACTTATTTTTTCTTCCACCAGGGCTTTTTTAACCGTCTTCGGAAGATTTAACAACCGCAGGCGATTGGCAACTGTGGTTCGGTTTTTCCCAACCAGGCGGGCAACTTCTTCTTGATTTAGGTCCTGGTTTGTTTTTATTTCTTGATAGGCCCGGGCTTCCTCAATTGGATTTAAATTTTCCCTCTGTATATTTTCAATCAGGGCTATTGATAGGGAACGCTCGGCAGAAATATTTTTGATAATTGCGGGGATGCTCTCAATTTCTGCCTGGCAAGCTGCCCGCCAGCGTCTTTCACCGGCAATCAGGGTATGAGTATTATCTTTTTCGGGCTGGACAACTATTGGTTCTATAACCCCCTGTTGTTCAATTGAACTGGTCAATTGAGCCAATTTTTCCGGATCAAATTCCTGCCGCGGTTGATGCGGATTTGGTTCTATCTTATCAGTGGGAATATTTTTCAATCTGTTGTCTTCGGATTTTTCCTCCGGGAGCAGGGAATCCAACCCTCGTCCCAGACCGGTGTTACTCATTGCAAATAACCTCCTCGGTAAACTTAAGATAGGAACAACTGCCGGCGCTGGTTGGCGCGTGACTATACACGGGACAACCATAACCGGGGGCTTCGCTTATGCGCACATTACGGGGAATAGTTGTTTTGAATACCAGGTCACCAAAATAGTTTTTTACTTCCTGTTTGACATCCCGGGCCAGGTTTGTCCGCCGATCATCCATGGTCAGAACAATTCCGGCTGTATATAACTTATTGTTAAGATTATTCTTCACACGGTTAATTGTTTCCTGGAGTTGACTCAACCCTTCCAGGGCGTAGTATTCACACTGCAGGGGAATTAATACGTTTTGGGCGCAGATTAAGGCATTAAGAGTTAATGGACCCAGGCTGGGGGGGCAATCTATAATTACCCGGTCATACTTATCTGTGTATTCTGGCAGCCGAGATTTTAATTCCTGGAAATGGGAATTCTGGCGGGGGAGTTCGGCCCGGGCGCCGTTCATGTCAATACTGCCCGGGAGTAAGTCTAAGTCCCTAACTTCTGTTGATTGAACAGTTTGCGGGAAGGGAACGTCATTAAAGAGGAAATCATAGATAGATGACTGGAGATCATCGGCATTGATACCGAGGCCGCTGGTGGCGTTGGCCTGGGGATCCAGATCTACAAGAAGAGTCCGGTAATCGGCCAGGGCCAGGCCGGCGGCCAGATTTATTGCCGTGGTTGTTTTACCAACGCCACCCTTTTGCATGGCAATTGCCATAATCATTTTATAGCTACCTCTTTTTTATAAATTATAGCTATTATTTTGCTCCATGGTAAGTGGATTCTGGCTCATAGGTTATTTTGCTTTAATTCTATTTTATATTTCCCGGAAGCTAAATGTTTTGTTTCACGTGAAACATTATATACAGGTCAGGTAATATTAGTTATTTTCCGGAGAAGATAGGATGGAGAATTTAATTTTTGCTGATTGCTGCCATTCTTTTTGTTTCACGTGAAACAATTTCTCCCTCCCGGACCAGGTAAAAATTTGTTGTAGTTGATTTTTCCTAACGGTAACCCGGAGCAGATAGTTCTGCGGACGTTTATTTACAGGGTTGAATTGCGGACTGCTCCAGCGGATTATCGGCTGGGCGGAATCAGGAAGCTGCGAAAATAACTCGGGCCAGTCCAACGCAGCCCGGCTTGTTGCCTGGAAAGGGGCAGAAGGAAAGGAAGAAAAATTATCGAGTCGGGATTCCACCGGTTCTATGTTCTGTATTTGGGAAAAACGGGCGAGGAGCCAGCGGATTAATCCCTGGCAGCGTGTCCTGGGTTCCAGCAAAATAATTTGTAAATCCGGGCGGGCCAGGGCCAGGGCCAGGCCGGGGATTCCCACTCCGCTGCCGATATCCAATAAAGGCCGGTCGTTAGTAAGTAAAGGTAAAGCTAACAGGCTGCGACCAATTAAACTGTGGAGAATGTTATCTATATCTGTTTCGCCAACCTCGGGATGCTGGCGGGCGATTTTCCCCAGGGAAACAGCCAGTTTCTGAAAATCAGGACGTGTTAATTCCGGAATCTTCATTTAATTCTTCGAATCGGATTGATCCAGGTGGACCATAATGATCTGGACATCCGTCGGTTTAATCCCGGGAATCCGGGAAGCCTGGCCCAGGGTCCGGGGAACGACTTCCTTTAATTTTTCTTTCGACTCGTTACTTAGTTCGGTCAGCTCATCATAGTTGAAACCCTCCGGTATCTTTTTTTCCTCCCGGCGTCTAACTTTTGCAATCTTATCCTCCTGGCGGTTAATATAGCCTTCGTATTTAGCTTCAATTCCCAGGTGGCTGAGGACTCGCTCTCTTTCCGGAGCGGCAATGATTTTTGCCTCCCGCAGTTTGGTGACATCTACTTCCGGTCTTTTTAACAGGTGCCACAGGGACTGCGATTCATCAAGCTGAAGTTTATTTTCGACAGTGGACAATAATTTTTCCTCTTCCGACCCCGGCTTGACCTTCGTGGTTTTGAGTAAGTTTTCAAAATCTTGTCTTTCTTGTTTTTCCCTTGTGAACTTTTTTTGGATATCTTCATTAATTAAGCCCAGTTTTTGGGCCCGAGGAATTAATCGATAATGAGCATTGTCGACCCGCAGTTTTAGCCGGTGCTCGGCCCGGCTGGTAAACATTCTGAAGGGTTCATTTGTGCCCTTGGTAACCAGCTCATCAACCAGGACGCCAAGGTAGGAATTTGTCCGGGCTGGTATGTATTCCTGAACTCCCAGGGCCCGGCCGGCAGCATTTATTCCGGCGACCAGTCCCTGGGCGGCAGCCTCTTCATAACCGGTGGTCCCGTTAATCTGGCCGGCAAAAAACAATCCGTCGACTTTTCTTACCTCCAGGGTGGAATCAAGCTGAGTTGGCTGGAAAAAATCATATTCAATTGCATAACCCCAGCGGGTAATTTCAGCTTCCTCGAGGCCCTCAATCGATTGTATGAACTCCAGCTGGGTATCCACCGGCAGGGAGGTGGGGACGCCGTTGGCATAAAATTCTTCTGTTTTTAAACCTTCCGGTTCAAGAAAAACCGTATGCTTATCATGGTGGTCAAAGCGGATGACTTTATCCTCGATTGAGGGGCAGTAACGAACGCCCGTCCCTTCAATAACCCCCGTCCCGTAAAGGGGCGACCTATCGAGGTTATCCCGGATGATTTGGTGGGTCCGGGGGTTGGTGGCCCCCTGCCAGCAGGGACGTAAATTTTTTAATTCACAGTCGTGGTAATAACTGAACCGGGGCGGGGGGTTGTCTCCTTCCTGGCGTTTAAATTGATCCAAATCCACAGTTTTACCAGCAATACGGGGAGGAGTGCCGGTCTTGAGCCGTTCACATTGCAGTCCTATTTGGTCCAGATCCTCAGCCAGCCGGGTGGTTGCTCGTTCGCCGGCTCGGCCCCCGGAACGTTGCTGCTGGCCGATAAATATTTTTCCCCGCAAAAATGTGCCGGCGCAGAGGACAACATTATCGGTTGTATATTCGATATTCGAAATCGTTTTAACGCCTTCCACCTGGTTGTTCTTGCGAATAATTTTAACTGCCCGATCCTGTTTGATCGTTAGATTTTCCTGCCGTTCCAGCAACTGGCGGACGGCCCGGGAGTAAGCCAGCCGGTCACATTGCGCCCGGGGGGCCTGGACGGCTGGACCTTTACTTTTATTCAATGTCTTAAACTGGATGCCGGCTATTTCCGTTGCCCGGCCAATTACTCCGCCCATGGCGTCAACTTCCCGGGCCAGCTGGCCCTTGGCCAGCCCGCCAACGGCCGGGTTGCAGGACATCTGACCCAGTTTATTGTAATCATCGGTCAATAAAAGAGTTCGTGCCCCCCGCCGGGCGGAAGCCGAAGCCGCTTCAACGCCTGCGTGGCCACCACCGATAACCAGCACTTCGTAGGTCTGTTCCATGAGTTTAATCTCCGGTTAAAATTTCTATGAAACATTCATTATATCAAGTTTAAAATTATTCTGCAGGCAACCGGTGACATTTTAGCCCGGTTTAATTCATGAAGCCCATGAATAATGCGGGTTAGAACTATTGCCGTTCGCTGTTATTCGGGCTAAAATAATAGATCAAAACCTTGAAAATAAGGCTTTGCACCAGCCTATAAATAGGAGATATTGTGTGAATTTAACAGGAGGTGTCCGGATAGATGGCTGAAAAGTTGGTTTATTATAAGTCTGTTGAAGAAGTTCCAACCAGGGGAGAAGCTGTGAGTATATATGAGTGTGAGCCGGAAGAAGACGAACTGTGGGTTCGGAGGTTTGTTACCCACATTGAGGAGAGTGGTGATTACGACCGCCTGGAAGTGGACTGGGACATGCAGCTTTGTGAGGGAGATATTGAAGAAGTTTCCCGCGAAGATTTTCAGGAACTCTGGGACTTGAATGGAACTTAATTCACGTTCTCTGACCGCCGAAGCCGGTTCACTGGAGGAGGCGGAAAATTATTGCCGGCAGCTGGCCGGGGAGCATTATGAAAATTTCACCGTTGTCCTGCCGGGTTTAAGCAGGAAACACCGGCAGGATTTAAGTAACATTTATGCTTTCTGTCGCTGGGCTGATGATCTGGCTGATGAGATTGAGGAGGACGAAGCAGCGGCCCGGCAGCTGAGCAGGTTCCGGCAGTTATTTTTAGAAACATATAATAAAGAGCAACACCGGGGTCACCCGGTCTTCTGGCCGCTGGTTCGAACGGTAAAAGAGAATCAGCTCTCCAAAAAGCCGTTTCTGGACCTTATATCTGCTTTTGAACAGGACCTACAGGTAAAGCGGTACGAAAATTTTGAGCAGCTGATAGATTATTGCTCCCGCAGTGCAAATCCGGTTGGCCGGCTGGTTCTTGGTGTTTTTGATTGTTGTACTGAACAGAACGCTTATTATTCCGATATGACCTGCACGGCTCTGCAGCTGACAAATTTCTGGGCTGATATTCCGATAGATCTTGCTAAAGATCGAATTTATATTCCCCGGGACGATATGGAAAGATTTAATTTACGTCCGAAAGATCTACGGGAAGGAAAAGCTACCGAGACCTTCCGCCGTCTGCTGCGCTTTGAAATCAATAGAACCCGTGATTGGTTCAGGGTGGGCTGGAGACTGGTCGAGCGAGTGGATTTTCCCCTTTCTTTAGCGGTGGAACTTTTTAACAGTGGCGGGTGGGCGGTTCTGGATAAAATTAATGAGAATAACTACGATGTTTTTAAAGCGAGGTGGACACTTGGGAAAATTGAAAAATTTGTTCTCGGTTTTCGGGGACTCTGGCGGCAAATCCGGGGCATCACAGCCCCCCCCGGCGCAAATAGATAGGAAAATACAGCAGTGCTGTAAATTAAGCAAAAGTGCGGACAGCACTTTTCACAGGGCATTTTTTTTCTTGCCTTCTCATCAGCGGCGAGCACTACATGTAATATATTTATTTTGCCGGAAAGTTGATGATGCTGTGGATGAACCGGATACAAAGGCGGAAAGGGAAAAACAGTTGGCCGGCCTGGAGAAAAAACTTATTGATTCCCCGGACAGCGAGCCGCTGTGGCCGGCGCTTGCCTGGGTGCGGGATAATTTTGATATTCCGTTGAAATATTTAGAGGATTTAATTAAAGGCGCCCGCAGTGACACCGGAAGTGTCCGTCTGCAGTCGATGGAGGAGCTCGAGACCTATTGTTACCGGGTGGCTGGTACCGTGGGCCTGGTGAGTTTGAAGGTTATGGAAGTTCCGGCGGAAGAGTTGCGTCCGCAGGCTTTGCAGCTGGCCCGGGCCTTCCAGGTCACAAATATCCTCCGGGATGTAGCGGAAGATTATCGGCGGGATCGCTGCTATCTGCCCCGGAGTCTGCTGGATAAACACAACGCCCTGAACGAATGGAAAAATAAAAGGAAAGGCCCCGGTTTATCAAAAGTCTTTAATGAACTGGCCGGATATGCAACAGAAAATTATAACAGTGCCGTGGGGCTGCTTGTCCGGGTGGGCTGGCGCCAGCGGTTGACCCTGGCCTTTATGACTGCTGCTTACAGTCATTATTTGTTTCGGCTGAAAAAGGAAGATTTTCCGGTCTGGCAGAAAAAATTATCAATTAATAAAACTAAGCTCCCAGGACTGTTTCTGGACAGTTTCTTGACCCTTTTTGGTGCTCCGGATAAATGTCTGCAGATATCCTGATTGTTGGCGGGGGTCCGGCCGGACTGGCCTGTGCGGGAGATCTTGTTCAGCAGGAAACTGAGTACCGGGTGAGAATATTTGAAGAAAAAAAACATCCCGGAGGGCGGGTTAGCTCCTATGATGTCGGGGAGTTTCCCTTCCTTCTTGATAATTGTCAGCACATTATAACGGGGGGCTGCCGGCGGAGTCTTAAATTTTTTCATCAATTTGCCGGTGAAGATGTTTTTAGCCGCCAGGATGGATTTGCTGTTGCCGGTCGGGGAGAGGTTGATTATATAAACAATTGCAGTCTGCCGGTTCCCTTTAATTTAGTCAATTTATACGCAGCCCTGGCCGGTTTTACATTTACTACCCTGAAATCGGCTGCAAAATTATTGGGATTAAAATTTGCCAACGCCCGTCGATATTCCACTGCTGGTAGCTGGCTGAAATTAAATCAATCCTCTGAAGTCAATCAGAAGTTCTGGAATCCGCTGATAAAAAGTGTCTTTAACGAAAAACCGGGCCGGCTGGCTTTTAATCCTTTTAAAAAATGGATCTTTTCCGGGTTGTTAACTTCACGCCGGGATATGTGTGTTTATATTCCGCGTTGGAATTCCCGCGAGATATTTTCAAATCGAATAGTTAATAAATTGAAAAAGTATGGTGTGGAATTTAACTTCAATCAGCCGGTGGAGAGGATTAATCCCCGTAAAGGAGAGGTAAAGTTAAAAAATGGGTCAAAATACAGTCCGGACAAAATAGTTTCCACGGTTTCGCCCCGACGTCTCCACCGTTTGTTGGCGGATAAGGTTGCTGGTTCCCCGCGGTTTCGTGCATTGAGAGACTGGGATTATTCGCCGATACTTGTCGTTCATTTGCTGGTGGAAGATAGTTTTTCGTTTCCCCGGTTAACCTTTTTGCAGGACAGTTTTTACGAGTGGATTTTTCATGATCCCCATCGACAGGATGACGGATACCTGCAGCTGGTTAAAAGTGCGGCCTATCAATACGAGAGGATGAACAGTTCCACTGCCGTGGATAAAGCCCTTTTGGACCTGGAAGATGCTTTTTCAGTTCAATTCAATATAAATAGTAGCCGGGTTATTTGTGAAAAACGAGCAACTGTATCCCTTACCCCATCTGTACAAAGAGAACGATTTGGTCCCGGGACCCCCTGCAAGGATTTTTACCTGGCGGGAGACTGGACGGATACAGGCTGGCCGGCGTCTCTGGAAAGTGCAGTTGATTCGGGCTACCGGGCAGCAGAGGCGCTTGTGGAAGGTTGAGCAAAATGCGAAAAATTTATCTTGCTATAATTTGAGGAGCAAGCTGTTCATAAGTTATTTTACCGATTCCGGGGACTTTTTTTAGTTCCCGTTTGCTGCGAAAAGGACCTTCTTCCTCCCGGTATGTTATGATATTTCCCGCTAATATTGGTCCTATTCCCATTAATTCCTGCAATTCGTAGTGGTTTGCCCTGTTAATATTAATCAGGCCGTCATCGGGAGTTTCTTGCTCAAATCTCCGAAAAGGTATTAAATTGGCCTCGGTAAGTGGTTGTTTACCCTCTTTTATTTTCTGTAAAAATTTTCTGGTGGGGATTGTTATTGTCATTTCTTCGTAAAGCTTCCGGGAAAGAGGGATTGTTTCCAGGTAAGCTCCCGGGCGCAGGCCGCCGGCCCGGCCGATTAAATCAACCACGTGGCTGTCTGCTGACATTTGATAGACACCGGGGTTGGTAATACCGCTTCCTTTTATTTCAACTGAAACACCATCTTCCGTTATATCTTCTGGGGAATTATTGTTGATTATCACTGGTTTTCGGGTAGGGGGAACAGAAACCGGGGGATAAAAGAGGAAGGTCAGCCCACTCCCCAGGCAGAGTCCAATTATTACCAACAGGACAAGCAAACTGTTTTTGGTTGGCTTGATCAGATCTCCCCCTCATTTTCGAGGTAGACTCTGTTTTCAAACGCTTTACTCAGGGTCATCTGATCGGTGTATTCAATGTTGCTGCCCACCGGAATTCCGTAGCCCAGGTGACTGAGTTGAAGGTCAAATTTATCCAGTCGTTTTTTTAAATAGTTTATCGTAACTTCCCCTTCGTTTGTTGGATTGAAGGCAAAGACAATTTCCTTGATATTTTCCTGATCATTTTCGATTCGCCGGACAAGAGAAGCAATATTAAGTTGATCCGGACCAATGCCATCGAGAGGGGAGATCAATCCGCCCAGGACGTGATATTTGCCCTGGAAATCACCGGCATTTTCTATTGTAAAAATATCCTCGGGATCGGCCACCACGCACAGCTGTCGGGAAGAACGGGACTGGTCCCGGCAAATATTGCATAGACCTTTCTCACTTAAATTGCCGCAGCGCGGGCAGTAGCCGAGTTTATTCCGGGCTTCCATTAGAGCGTTGGTTAGTTTTTCCACTTCACTTTCCGCAACTGTCAGAAGGTGAAAAACAAGTCGCCGGGCGGATTTTTTTCCGATACCCGGCAGTCGTCGCAGGCGGTCGACAGCATTTTCAAAAGCTTCCATCGTAACTCTCCCGATTCAGATTGAGTTTAAAAAGTTACAAGTTTAAAGTTTCAAATTAAAAAGCGAACCAACCAGCAGAAAATTTTAAGCTTCTGCCTTTACTTGGTATTGTTTTTACAAACTGCTATTATTTCAACTTAAAAAATATAACATAGTTACACTTTAAATTATAGATCACTACTTTTTTTGAGGCCTCTTACTGATGACTAAATTTGCTTATTTACACGCCCATTCAGAGTACAGTCTCCGCGACGGTTGTATGAGTATAAAGCAGTATCTTGATCGTCTGGAAAAATTGAAGGTGGATGCTGCGGCTTTAACCGATACTCACAATTTGTTCGGCGCCTTTAAATTTTATAATCGCTGTCAGGCCCGGGGGATAAAGCCAATAGTTGGTGCTGATCTTCGTCTTCGGGAGCAAGATTATAATTCAGTTCGCGGCTCCGGTACCCTCCGGATGCGGGTACTGGTGGAAAATAGAAAGGGCTACAGTAACCTTTCCCGGTTGCTCAGTGAAAGTTATCGCCGCCGGGCTGAGCGCGGACTCTGGATTTCTCTGGAGCGGCTGGCGGAAAACAAGGAGGGGTTATTTTTACTGGGGCCGCATCTGCCGGGATATGAGCGGCAAATTACCGGTGAACGGAAATATTTTGTCAATAAAGTTAAACACTGTTCAAAATTATTCGGAGAACGATTTTTTGTTGAGGTTCCCCTGGATGGGTCGGTGAATAAGTCGGGGGAAAAATTGCTGGCCGCGGCCGAAGTAACCAACCAACCGGCGCTTTATACAAACCCGGCTTACTTTCCCCTTTCTGATGATTATAGCCGTCTTCCCCTGCGCCGGGCGGTGCAGACAAACACCGCCCTGGCTGATCTTGAGGAGATGCCTGTTCATCGGAAAAATCAATGGGTTTGCTCCCGGGAGGAACTGGTGGAAAGAGCGGGCGATAATTTGGAGCCCCTGGAACAAGCGGGTGAGTTGGCCTCTCGCTGTTTTTTTGAGTTTGAAACCCACCAGTTGCGCCTGCCGGCTTATCCGGAGGCGGAAGATAGCGAGCAGATGCTGGAAGAAAAGTGTGAAAAAAGGTTGCAGGAAACAGAGCTGGCAGCCGGGGATAATCAGGCCCGGCAACGTTTGGATCGAGAACTGGAAGTTATAAATAAGATGGGATTTGCGGATTATTTTTTAATTGTTGCTGATGTTACCGGCTGGGCGCGCAAGTCAGGTATTGCTGTTGGTCCGGGGCGGGGCTCGGCCGCCGGTTCACTTGTTGCCTTTTTGCTGGGGATTACGGAGATAGACCCTTTTCAATTTGATTTAATTTTTGAACGCTTTTTAAACGAACAGCGGCGGGAAATGCCTGATATTGACCTTGATTTTCCCGATCATCGCCGCCAAGAGGTTATTGATTATATCAGCCGTAGATTTGGTGAAAAATCAGTAGCTCATATTATTACTTTTGGCCAGTTAAAAGCCCGAAATTCCCTGCGTTCCATCGGTCGAGTAAGAGGGGAGGAATACGAGGAAATAGACAGGTTTCTTTCCCTGTTACCCGATAAAACTTCTGACACCCTCCAGCAGCTCCGTCAGCGAAATGAACAGCTTGAAACTGTGCTGGAAAACAATTCACAAAAGGCAAAGTGGTTTGAACAGGCCATTGAACTGGAAGGTTTTGTGCGAAATCCTTCGCTGCACGCCGCCGGGATATTAATTGCTGAAGGCGAACTGGAACGGGAGATACCCCTGTATTTTCCCGATGAAGAGGATCCGCCGGCGGCTTCTCAGTTTGATATGTATGACGTGGAGGATCTTGGTTATTTAAAACTGGATATTCTGGGATTATCAACCCTGACTTTAATTGAAAAAACTCTGGCAGAAATTCCTGCCGAAAATCGTCCGGATGTGGATAATTTACCTGATGAAGATTCAGAAACCGCCCGGATGCTTGTCGAGGATTCGCTGGAAGGTGTTTTTCAATTTGAAACGTCGGGCAGCCGGGAGCTGGTCCGGAAGATGGCTCCGAAATCTCGGCGGGACCTTATGGATTGTATTGCTCTGTATCGTCCCGGCCCCCTCCAGTCGGGAATGGTTGAAACTTACCTTAAGCGCCGGCGGGGCGAAGCCGAGGTGGAGTATCCCCATCCGGACCTTGAGGAGATCCTTGAAGATACTTACGGCTTAATTATCTACCAGGAACAGGTAATGGCAGTTGCCCGGAAATTTGGTGGTTTTTCCTGGTCTAGAGCGGATCGTCTGCGCCGGGCTATGAGCAAAAAGAAAGAGGATTTGATGGTTTCCCTCCGGGAAGAATTTATTGAAGGTGCACTTGAAAACGAGTACGAAAAGTCCACCGCAAGCCAGCTTTTTGAAGTAATGGAAAATTTTGCACGTTATGGTTTTAATCGTTCACACAGTGCTGCTTACGGAGAAATAACTTACCGGACTGCATATTTAAAAGCTCATTTTAAAACAGCTTTCTATGCTGCGCTCTGTTCAGTAAAGTCCAGTAATACGGACCGTATTGCCCGAATTCACAAAGCAATGCAGTCCGACGGAATCCAGGTGGAGCTACCCGATGTTAATGAATCCGGGGCCGAATTTTCAATCACCGGTTCACCGGCTAACGGTCGGGTTGTCTATGGTCTGGAGGCGATAAAGAATGTGGGCCGTCCGCTGGCTGAAACTATTCAAAAACAGCGAAAGGAAAACGGTCTTTACGAATCCCTGGAAGATTTCCTGGAGCGAATTCCTCCCCGGTATCTCACTGCCAGAGCTTTTAAATCTCTTGCGGCAGCTGGTGGTTTTGATCAATTTGATGAAACCAGGGGATACCTGGTGGAAAATGCAGGAGAAATACTTAAAGAAGGCGCAAATAAATACGAGGATAAACAGTCGGGGCAGGAACGTTTATTTTCTGCTGAATCAGCCAAAGATGACAACCGGCAGGTGAACAGCTGGACCCGGCATCAACGTGATCGAGCTCAAAAAGAAGCGCTTGGGTTTTATGTTGATTCTCATCCTCTTGATAAATATCGTGATTTGAGTGAGTTTACCACACCGGGAACCATAGAAAAATACCAGGAAAATAAACAGTATAAATCAGAATTTGCTCCTCCCCAGTTGATAGCCATCTGGATTGAATCCCGGGAGGGTGATGGAGAAAAATTTGTTCGTCTTTCCGGGCGCGAGGATGAACTTATTCTTCCTCTTTCTGTTGAATATGATGGCGATTTATCCGGCGCCGGACCGGTTTTGATTGGCCTTAAGGAAGAAAAAGAAATGACCGTTTATAGCGCCCGGGGATTGCCGGGAGATATGGGCGGGGTGGGATTGAGTATATATTTGAGCGCTCATCAGCGCCTGGACCAGGTCAAGCAGGTGAAACTGGCCCTGGAAAGCAATCCGGGTCCTTCCCCGGTATGCATAAATTACAAACGGGAAAATAAAACTCAGCGTTTAAAGTTAAAAAATTCCGTGGAACTGGATATTTCCCTCGCTCGCCGGCTGAAGAATATCCTGGGACCCGATCATTTGCGGTTGTACCTGCCATCGACCGCTGTGCAGACCACCGGGGAAGATAGATGAAGCGGTGGATTTTTTGTATTTAATAGGTTCGTTTTTTTCTTCAAATAAAATTGAAAAAAAGCAGTTTAATGGTTCAATTTCCTGGCAGAAAGTGGATTATCCAATCCAAATTTTTCTTATTGTTTTTGCTATGTTTGCCGCTAATTTTGCGGGAGTAATAATCCGTTTCTATTCTCTAAAATTATTTTACCGCGTACTTTCAGTTACAGGTGTTTTTATGGTTGCTTTGCTGGCGGCGACAATTATTTACCTGAGAAGAAAGATGTTGCCTGAAAATTTTAAACGATATATATCTGCAATTTTTCGAATCAAATCATTTTTTGCGGGAATTGTTGATTATATAAGGATTATTCCCCTGGTGTTAATAGCGGTAAGCGTAAATTATTATATTCTCTATTCGTTTGCTTTTTTCCGGGATAAACCTGTTTCCTATAAAATTTTACAGCTGGCGGACAGTAATTTTAAATTATTTATTCTTTTTATTTTCGTGGTTGTCCTGGCCCCCCCGGTTGAAGAATTATTTTTCCGGGGTTGTTTTTATCGTCTTTTAAACAGCAGTTTCCCCCCCCGGCAATCAGCTTTAATTTCTGGATTTGGATTTGCAGCGGTTCATGGTGAATTTTATTATTTACCCAGTCTACTTCTGCTTGGATATTTACTTGCCCGTGTATATGAGAAACGTAAAAATCTTGCCGCCCCGGTGGCTTTTCATAGTTTCCATAATTTAGTTGCGATGGTATTATACTACGTAGTTTTTTGATAAAAAATTACCCGGGGGATATTTGTACTGTATAACTGACAGAAAACTGATATGAATAAAAGGAGTGATATTATGATTAATATACGAAAACAGCTTTCTATCTTTTTAGCCAATCGGCCGGGAACTCTGGCTGAAGTCTGTGAACAGCTTGAACGAGAAAATATAAATATCCTGGCAATGACTGTTTCTGACACTGTGGATCACGCGGTTGTCAGGCTTTTAGTTGATAAACCGGGAGAAGCTATTCATCGACTGGAGGAAAAAGGATTGCTGGTTGTGGAAAATGATGTCCTGGCTATTCGACTGGAAAACAAGCCGGGGACACTGGCTGAGGTTTCCCGCAGCCTGGCTGATAACGACATTAACATTGAGTACGCTTACTGCACCGGTACTCCTGCTCAAAAAGAGGGACTGATGATTATTCGTACCGCCCAGCCCCAGCAGGCAGTGGAGCTGTTAAATGGGTAACAACTAATTCCCTCCCGGGAGGTTGCTGAAAAATGATCAAGCAGATAAGAAGCAGCTATGGAGATAATTATTCTTATGTGATCTACGATGAGCACGACGGTAGGGCTGTGCTTATTGATCCGGTTGCTCACGAGGAAGTTAAACGATTTTTGTTGGAAAATGATTTAACCCCTGAATACCTGGTGAATACGCATGGACATGGCGATCATACCCAGGGCAACCAGGTGTTTCACCAGGAAATGGGAAGTAAAATAGTGGCTCATTCCCGCGCTGCTTCTGCAATTGGCAAAGTGGACCGGAAGGTTGAAGACGGGGATAAGCTGGAGATTGGAAATATTCAACTCGAGGTTATATACACTCCGGGGCATACTTCCGGAAGTATCTGTTTACGGGGGGCTGATTCTTTATTCAGCGGGGATACTGTATTTCTGGCCGGGTGTGGGAATCCCAAGTTTGGTGGCGATGCCCGGGAACTGTTCAGGTCCATAAAACAAAAAATTGTTTGTCTTCCCGATTATTTAGAACTTTACCCCGGCCATGATTATGCAGTTAAAAACCTGGAGTTTGCTCTGCATATCGAACCTGACAACCAGTTTGCCACCAGTAAGCTCGATGAAATTAAAGCTTCTCGTATGCAGAATAATGAACCCTCTTCAACTCTCGGGGAAGAAAA
>JBNJDC010000006.1:0-16415 GCA_051744565.1 bacterium | reverse complement strand
GCAGTCGAATAAGGTTTGCTCGCAACCTGGTTGAATATCCTTTTGCCGACAGGGCCACAAAATCAGATAAATTAAATATTCGGGAAGAAACATATCAGGCAATGGAAGAGTATGAATCTGAAGGCGAATGGCAGCGGTTGGACCTGGAAAAATTAGATAAGCGTGAGAAGGAGGTTCTTTCTGAGCGTCGATTGATAAGTGATGAATTGAAGGGACAGGAACAGGGAGGACTGTATTTTTCCGCCGATGAATCAAAAGCTTTAATGATTAATGAAGAGGACCATCTTCGTCTGCAGACAATACGTTCGGGCGCTCGCCTTGGTGAGGCGTTTCAAATTTGCCGGGATATAGAACGTTATCTTGATGAACATTTAAATTTTGCTTTTGACGATCGCTGGGGCTATTTAACTGCCTGCCCCACTAACCTGGGGACCGGGTTGAGGGCGTCGGCTCTTATGCATCTTCCCGGTCTGGTGCTTACTCAAAAAATAAATAAAGTTTTCAATGCGATTTCCAACCTGGGTCTTACGGTTCGAGGATTTTACGGCGAGGGAAGTCGCAGCCAGGGCTTTTATTTTCAACTTTCAAATCAGGTCACCATGGGTCGGACGGCCAAGGAACTGTATCAGAGCTTGCAGAGAGTGGTGAGTCGGGTGACAGAGCAGGAAAAAAATGCCCGTAAAAATCTATTTTCCAGTCAGAGCCTGCAACTTGAGGATCAAATTGGTAGATCTTATGGAATTCTTGCCCATGCCCGGCAACTGCAGGCTGAAGAGGCTCTTCAATTGTTGTCTTTCTGTCGGCTGGGGGTCGGCTCAGACTTTTTACCGTCCACGGTTGGAATAAAAGATCTGGATGGTTTGTTGTTTTTGACCCAGCCTGCACACCTGGCAACCAGTGTGGGTGAGGAACTTTCGGAGGAGGAAAAAAATTACTACCGGGCTCAAAAGATACGTGCTCGATTTTCTCCCGGTTCCCGGGCCGGTAATATAAAAAAAATGGAGGACAGTGAGCAGCAATAAGAAATATGGTTAAAAACATTCAATTCAGTTATATATAAAATCCGAGTAAAAAAGGTGATTTTTAATGTTTGAAAACTACACGGATCGTGCTCGAAAATCGTTAAAAAAATCGAAAGAGATAGCTCGTCGTTCGGGATTTGGCGAGGTTGAACCCGAGCATCTGTTTATGGCTCTGCTTGATTTAGGAGGAGGAATTGCCATAGATATTCTCGA
Source organism: bacterium (assembly GCA_051744565.1). Classification (GTDB taxonomy): domain Bacteria; phylum T1Sed10-126; class T1Sed10-126; order T1Sed10-126; family T1Sed10-126; genus CAZKRS01. The sequence goes on along the minus strand of JBNJDC010000006.1, from coordinate 15,180 downwards.
GGAACTGGGGATTGCTCCTGCGGAGTTGGCGGATGAGTTGCAGAAGCGGATGGAACAATCCGTGGGAACAGCCGGAAAAATGCAGCCTGATTTTTCCCAGCGGTTGAAGAGAGTTCTATCCCTGGCGGAGAAAAATGCCCGGGAGCTGGGCCATAACTACGTGGGAACTGAACATTTGCTTATTGGTCTCGCCGACGAAGGGGAAGGGACTGTAGTTGAGCTGTTTGATGATTACGGGGTGACGGCCCGGGAGGTTAAAAAATTACTGCTGGAAATCCTGGGTGAGGAATACGGGGTGGAATATGGTTTTGTTATGCCTTCGGAAAAAGGGGGCAAGCAGAAAGAAAAACAGAGAAGCGGTAAAAAAGGGACAAAAACTCCCACCCTCGAGTCTTTTTCCCGTAATTTAACTGATATGGCCCGTAATGACGAGCTTGATCCGGTGATTGGTCGGGAAAAAGAAATTGAACGAGTAATTCAGATTCTTTCCCGCCGCAAGAAGAACAACCCGGTGCTTATTGGGGAGCCGGGCGTGGGAAAAACCGCTATTGTGGAAGGGCTGGCCAAACAAATTGTTAACGTGGATATACCGGAGGCTCTGTACAATAAAAAGGTCCTTGCCCTGGATCTTGCTTCCGTAGTCGCCGGGACTAAATATCGGGGCGAGTTTGAACAGCGGATGAAGAAAATCATTGAGGAGATCCGGGAATCGGATGACATAATTATTTTTATTGATGAACTTCATTCGCTGGTGGGCGCCGGAAGTGCCGAAGGAGCGATTGATGCGGCTAATATTTTGAAACCGGCTCTGGCCCGGGGCGAGATTCAGTGTATCGGGGCGACAACTCTTGATGAATATAAAAAACACATTGAAAAAGATGCGGCGCTTGAACGCAGGTTTAAAGCCATTGACGTGGAGGAGCCTTCGACTGATTTATCCTTTGATATTTTGAAAGGATTGCGCTCCAAGTACGAAACCCACCATAATGTAAAATATTCCGACGAAGCCCTGGAGACGGCGGTGAACCTTTCCTACCGCTACCTGTCGGATAGTTTTCTCCCCGATAATGCTATCGATGTTATTGATGAAGCCGGGAGCCAGGCCAAGCTTAACACTTCGATGCCTCCGCAGGAAATTCGTGATCTGGAAAAGGAACTTGATGAAGTTCAGGCGGAAAAAAAGGACGCCGTCCAGGCCCAGGAGTTTGAAAAGGCCGCTTCCCTGCGCGATCGTGAGCGCCGGCTGAAGGATAAACTGAAAGAGAAAAAAGCTGAATGGCACGAACAAAATGGAATTGAGACTCCCCTCGTGGATGAAAATGACGTGGCCAGCCTGGTTAGCGATATGTCGGGGATTCCCGTCTTCAAACTGACGGAAAAAGAGCAGGAGAAACTGCTGCGGATGGAAGATGATATCCATAACCGCCTGGTTAACCAGGACGAAGCCGTCAACGCGGTCAGCCGGGCAATAAGGAGGGCCCGCACCGGATTAAAAGATCCCAGCCGGCCGATGGGGGCATTTATGTTTCTTGGCCCGACGGGCGTGGGGAAAACCGAGTGTGCAAAAGCACTGGCGGAAGTTCTCTTTGGCGATGAAAATAAGATGATCCGGGTTGATATGAGTGAATTTATGGAGAAACATACTGCTTCCCGGCTGGTGGGAGCTCCTCCCGGCTATGTAGGTTACGAAGAAGGGGGACAGCTGACCGAGAAGGTCCGGCGTAATCCCTATTCCGTTGTTTTACTTGATGAAATAGAAAAGGCTCACAATGACGTTTACAATATTCTCCTGCAGATTTTTGAAGACGGAGTGCTTACCGATCACATCGGTCATGAAGTTAATTTCAAAAACACAATCATCATCATGACTTCTAACGTTGGTGCCCGGGAAATTACCGGCAGTGGCGAACTTGGTTTCCGGGCCGGGGAGGATAAAGCGCTGGATTATGATGAGATGAAAGACCGGGCGATGACTGAAATGAAACGCCAGTTTAACCCCGAATTCATCAACCGGCTTGATGAAATAATTGTCTTCAGTTCACTTACCGAGGAAAACCTGCGTGATATAATTGATCTGATGCTCCAGGACGTTCAGGAGCGTCTGCATGACAAGGACCTTTCCCTGCATGTTACCAATGCTGCCAAGGATTTCCTGATTGAGAAGGGGTTTGATCCTGATTACGGAGCCCGTCCGCTTCGCCGGGAAATAGAACGTCGGATTGAAGATTCGCTGGCCGAGTTTCTTCTCCACAACCGTTTTTCTCCCGGGAGCACCATTCATGTGGCCTATCGCGATGGGGAGTTAATTTTTGAAGAAAGAGAATCTGATTCCACGACTGAAGAAGTGCAGTCCCGGGAAGAAGAGCTGGCGGAGACAGGCGGTTAAAAAACCTGGTTAATTTTTAGCTTTTGCCAGGTATTTAATAGTTTTAACTATTGTCCCGGTTTGTTGGGGATTGTTATACCTTGTATTCACTTTAATCCCCAATTATAATCAAACCTGAATTTCTATTCACTAAAATTAAATTTCATCCGGTTAATAAAGGAGATTATTCCCATGGAAGAAGTAACTATCTGCGGGGTTCAGTTTGAAAGCAAAGTGGGGGATATTGATGCCAACATAGAAAAAGCGATTGACTGGCTGGAGAAGGCTGATAGCAAGTATGACGCTGACCTGGTTGTTTTTCCCGAGTCAGCCAGCACCGGTTATAACACCGGACTTTCGGCTTCGGAGTTGAATGAACTGGTTGATGAGATTCCGGGCGAGACAACCCGGCCGATTATGGAAGCAGCTGCCCGACTTGATCTGCATGTTATCTGGCCCACCTATGAACCGGCCCCGTCGGGCAAGGTCTACCAATCAGCAGCCCTCATTGATAACCTGGGCGAGGTGCTGGGAGTTTATCGGAAAGTCCATCCTTTTCCCGCCGAAAAAGAGTGGACGGAAGCAGGCAATAGCGTCGAGGTTTATGATACGGATATTGGCCGGATTGGGATGATGATCTGTTTTGACGGTGATTTTGCTGAACTGGCCCGGTTGATGGGGAAAAAAGGTGCGGATATTATTGTCCGCCCCTCGGCTTTTCTGCGTTCCTACGAAACCTGGAGTATGACCAATGCCGCCCGTGCTTACGACTGCCGGGCATACCTGGTGGCCCCCAACCAGGTGGGGATTGACGCCGGCGATACCTATTATTACGGTCATTCGATGATTGTAACTCCCCAGGGACGGAAAGTTGCCCAGGCGTTAAGCCGGGAGGAAATAGTCCACACCACTGTTGATCCCTCGGAATGGGATTATGCAAGCTACGGTAACAATATTCCGATGCTGTCGGACCACATAGAAATGCGCAACGAAGAGGCGTATGAAGGACTGATTTGATCGGAACCGAGAGAGAGGATAGAGAATAGAGATTAAGAGAATAGAAAATAGAGATTAAGAGAATAGAGATTGAGTAAATGATTTTAACAAGGAACGAGTAACAAGGAACAAGCAACTGATTTCAAAGGGTGTAGAAGATGGGTCAATACGATCAACTGGCTGAAGATTATCGGGCACGGAAAAATGAAGTGAAAGAAAATTTAGGTATTGATAAGTTTTTCACTACCGACCAGGCGGTTGAACTGCTGGAGACTGTCCTGGAGGACGAAGATGTGGTTTGCCTGGAGGGTAACAACCAGAAACAGGCGGATTTTCTGGCCCGCAGTTTAACCGGGGTGGATCCGGAAGAAGTCTCGGACCTGCACATGGTCCAGTCTTCGCTTGTTCTTGATGAGCACATGGAGGTTTTTGAAAAAGGCATAGCCAGTGATCTTGATTTTGCTTTCTCCGGTCCCCAGTCCAAGCGACTCTACAAAGCTGTCCAATCCGGGGATGCAAACGTGGGAGCTATTCATACCTACCTTGAACTTTACGGGCGTTATTTTGTTGATTTGACGCCCCGGGTTAGCCTGGTGGTTGCCGATAGCTGTGATCAGGACGGAAATTTATTTACCGGTTTTAATACTGAAGATACTCCCCTGATTGCTGAAGCTACAAATTTTAAAAATGGACTGGTAATTGCCCAGGTAAAAGAAAAAAAGGATGCCGTGGAACGAGTGGATATACCTGCTGACTGGGTGGATTATATAGTGGAGACGGGGGAGGATTACCACCACCAGCCCCTGTTTACCCGTGATCCGGCCCGGATTACTGATTTACAGGTCCTGATGGCAATGCTGGTCATGAAAGGTATCTATTCCGAATATAATGTGCAAACTTTAAACCACGGCCTGGGGTTTGCAACGGCGGCGGTTGAACTTCTGCTGCCCACCTACGGAAAAGAAATTGTTCTGCCGGAAGGTTGCTGTTCAAGCTGGGTTTTGAACCCTCACCCGACGTTGATCCCGGCAATAGAAGCAGGAATTGTTGAGAAGGTTTATCCGTTTGGCGGCGAGGTGGGGATGAAAGAATACGTGAGCCGGCGCGCTGACATATTCCCGATGGGGGCTGCCGGCCACATGCGTTCCAGCCGGGCTAACGCGCACACGGCTGGCTTGTACGGTATTGACTGTTTTACGGGGGCAACAATGCAGATTGATAAATACGGTAACAGTTCCACCGCTATTGAAGGCCGAATAGCTGGCTTTGGCGGGGCCCCGAACCTGGGCTCCACGCCCCCGGGCCGCCGCCACATGACCAAAGCTTATAAAAAGACGGGGAGAATGGAGTATGACAACTATTTTGGCCGCAAGCTTGTCGTTCAGATGACGCCGACCGTGAGTGAGAAAAAAGGTATACCGGTGTTTCGAGAACAACTTGATGCTTATGAAATGTATGAGGACGGTAATTTTTCCGCCCCGCCGGTGATGATTGATTGTGAGCAGCTGACTCATATTGTTACCGAAAGGGGGATTGCTTACCTGGATCGTTGCGAGACAATGGAGGAGCAGATGGCGGCAATAAGGGCGATAGCCGGTGATACTGAAATTGGCCGGCGGGCTGATTCCGATGAAACCGCCTCCCTGCGCGAAGAAGGTTTAGTTCAATTTCCGGAAGACCTGGGAATAGATAAATCAAAAGCTAATACCGATCTGCTGGCAGCCGAAAGTCTGGAAGAACTGGTGGAAATTTCCGGGGGAGCTTATAACCCACCTGAAGAACTCCTTTGAAATGGCCTGTAATTTAAGGTGGTTCAGTTTTGAACCTTTTCTTTTAATTTGTTACCATTACTCGCCTGTGTGCTAACCGAGGTAAATTTATCTTTTATACATTGAAGGTTATCGATGAAAAACAATAAAATAATATTGTTGCTGGGTATTTTTTTAATTGTCCCCTTGTTTTTGCCGGGAACGGTCCGGGCAAATGAAGTTCACCTCGAGGAAATAGAGCTGGCCGGTCTCCAATACTGGCCGGAATCGGACGTGCGTCTTGTTCTTTCGGAAGCGGGACTTACAGCGGGGGATACATATTCTGAAAATGAGCTTGAGCAGTTAACTGACCGGTCTCTGCAGAGACTGCAGGAGGAAGGTTTATTTTCTGACATTCGTGTGCGGCGCTCTAATAACCGGCTGCGTTTCCAGTTTGATGAATATCCTCCTGTTAAAGAAGTGGTTTTTGAGGGGAACGAACAGGTTGGCGATGATCGGTTGCGGAACGTCATATTACTGCAAAAAGAAAGTCCGGCCAGCTCCCGGAATCTGAGGGAAACCCGCCAGCAGTTGAAAGAATATTATGAAATGCAGGGATTTGGTGAGGCCCGGGTTAGTGTAAAAAAAGAGCTTGATAGCGAAGGAAAAGTAGTTGTAAAAATTAAAATTGAAGAGGATTTTCAGAAGAAAATTTCTAACGTATATTTTTCTTTTGAGCCTTCGATAGGCTATTTGTATTTTTTACACCGCCGCTGGCGGATCGGCTGGAGTATTCCCCTGAAAGAAGGTGCCCCCTATTCCGCCCGGCGGGTGCAGTTTGCTAAATCCGCCATAGTTGAATGGTATTATAACCGGGGCCACCTGGATGTTGAAATAGATGTAGAAACTTATAATAATCCCCGGGAAGAGGGAGTAGATGTAACGTTTGTTATTGATGAAGGACCGGTTTACAGGTTGGGAGAAATAGATTTCACGGGAAATGAGCTTTTTGATGATAAAAAACTGAGGCAACTTATTCCCCTGGGCCAGGGGGAGGTTTTTAGTCGCGAGCAATTTCACGAGGGATTATCTGAAATCCAGCAGACGTATGAAGAACGGGGGTATGCGGAAGCTCAAGTCCTATCGCCCGACCGCTACCGGCTTCAGCGGGACAGGGAAAATAAGCGGGTGGATATTGGGGTGCAGATAAGTGAGGGCGATCCGCTCTACGTGGAGCGAGTTGAAATTTATGGTAATCAAGCCACTTACGATCGGGTGATCAGGCGGGAGATCCCCCTGGAGGCCGGCGAGTTGCTGGATGGCAAAAAATTAAGAAATGCCCGCCGTCGGCTGCGAAACCTCGGATTTTTTAGCAAGGTAGATGTTAGTGTTGACCCGGGCCTGGCTAAAAACAAGCGAGTTATCCGCGTCCGTGTTGAAGAAAGACCCACCGGTCAGCTCCAGTTTGGAGGCGGCTACAGCAGTTCTACCGGTTTTATGGGTCAGTTTCAAATAAAAAAAGATAACTTCAGTTTCTATGATTATGATCAGGGTTTTACCGGCCGGGGCCAGTCGCTGTCGGCGAATTTACAGGTGGGCTCCCAGCAGGATAACTACCGGATATCATGGGATAATCCCTGGATTAATGATGACCTGGACGAGCCTTCGGCGCCTATACCCGAATATCCGGTATCTTTCGGGGTAACCGGGTTTAACCAGCTTTATCGCCGGGACGAGGGTTATGATCAGACCCGCCAGGGTGGGTCATTACGCATGGGAAGGGAATTTGGAGCTGCCCGGGCAAATAAAATAGATCTGGAATATTCATTTCGCCGGGTTAAAGTTACCGAACTTCAGGACTCGGACAGTGATGATATTCCCACTGATATCTGGGATGAAAATAACGGTGAAGATTTTGATCGAGAGATTGGAAGCCTGGAGGTGGGCCTCCAGAGAGATTGGCGTGATGACCGTTTATTTCCCAGCGAGGGTTATTACCTGAGGGGTTCGGTGGAAACGGCAGCTGGCGATATATTTGGTGGGAATTCTGATTACTACCGGCCGCGCCTGGATGTCCGCGAATATCTTCCCTTCTGGGGACCGACTTTCTGGGCTTTTCGGGCCAATTATGAAACTATAGATAGCTGGGAAGATGAAGAAGATGATCCGATTCCTGCTTTTGAACGCTTGTACCTGGGCGGTTTTCGCACCGTTCGCGGATATGATTACCGTGATATTCGGGTATATGAATATGAAAATGGTGAAGTTGATGGGAAAGGCGGGAATGCTGCTTTTTTTGTTAACCTGGAGCTGAGAGTTGAACTGGTTGAACAAACAATGCAAGGATTTACATTTTTTGATGCCGGCCAGGTTTACGATGAAGCCTGGGAGTTAAAAAATGAGAATTTACGCCGATCCGTTGGTTTTGGCTTCCGGATCCATTCGCCGATTGGGCCGATGATTTTGAGCTGGGGTCAGCGGCTTGATGAAACTTACCGGGGAGCGGATGACACCGGGGACTGGGATCTTAACTTTAATATCGGGACTGGTTTTTGATGAACAACAATAAATACACAGCTGTAATTACCGGGATATTGATTGGAGCTTTATGTATCGGGGCGTTAATGTTTAACCCGGGAGTTAGCTGGGCTCCGCCGCTGATTCGGGTGGGAGTTGTCAACTGGGAACAGGTGGTTATGAATTTTGAAAATTTCCAGCGGGATCTGTCGGAATTAGAACAGCGTAGAGATCGGCTCCGTCAGTATATTGAAGAACAGTATGGGGAGCTGGGTGACGAGGAACTTGAGGATGTTGATAAGGAAGTCGAAGAAATCTATGGGGAAGCAATTAAACAGCTCAATGAGAATCGTCGCCGTAAAATCAGTGAATATCATCAGAAAATTTATTCTTCGATTGAATCGGAAGCTGTGGCCGGGGGTTACAGTCTTATCCTTTCGGAAAATGAAGTCCTCTATGCTTCCGAGGAATATACTGATTTGACCCAGGATGTTATCAACAGATTAAATAACGAGTAATCTTCAAGTTTATAAAATTATTACGGAGGTTTTTTTGATGGGTATTACGGACAAAATTAAATTTAGTGGATTGTTTATCTTGGGATTATGCTTTTTAGTAAGCTTCCTGGTTTCTCCCCTGCGGGCGGAAGAAGGAAGTCAAACCGGTTATGTTCACCTTGAGCAGGCTATGAGGGGATATGAAGCGTTTGTTGAGGCCATGGAAGAAGTGGAAGAATTTGAAGAGAACCAGAAAGAACAGATGCGACAGCGGGGAAAAAAGCTGGAGGAAGAATATCAGAAACTGCAGAAGGAAGGGCAATTTTTAAGTCCGGAAGAACAGCAGCAGCGCCAGCAGGAATTGATGCAGAAGCATCAGCAATTCCAGATGGAAGCCCAGCAGATTCAGCAGCAGGTTAAAGAAAAAGAAGCTGAACTTCTGGAACCGATTCACCAGCAGGTGCAGGAGGTTGTGGCCGGGGTAGCCCGCCAGGAGGGTTTTGAAAAAATAGTTCGTTATGATCTTGAAGGTTCGGATATTGTCTGGGTTGAGGAGGAGCTGGATATTACAGAGGAACTGAAAAGTAAGCTTTCTGAAAAATCTGAAGCAAAAGAAGAGGAAGAAAACCAGTGAAACTTTCAGTTCTGGCCAAACAGATAGAGAACAGTCGACTAAAAGGTGAGGACCGGGAGGTTAGCACTGTCTGCGAGCCGGGGGGGCCCTGTGAGGTTGAACTATGGCTGGAGGGACCGGTCCAGACGGATAAACCTGCTATAGTTGATTCTGAAGTTGAACTGCAAGCAAGCAATTCAGTGCTTATTGTTCCGGAATTAAAATCCCGGCTTCCTCTTGTCCTCCAGGAGTTTGAACGGGGGCCAACCGGCCGGGGAATCAGTCCCGGCGCACAAGTTGAAGATGATTTTGAATGTGGTGATCCCATCTATATCGGACACGGGACGCGGATAGGCCGCAATGTAAAAATTGGTAGTAACGTTCACATAGACTCCAACGTAACTATCACCGGGGATGTTCGGATAGGGGATAAGGTTCAACTGCATTCCGGGGTGAGAATTGAATCACCGGCAGATATTGGAAATAATACGATAATTCACGCCAATACGGTAATTGGGGCCGATGGTTATGGTTTCTATGAAGAAGATAATATTCATCACAAGATTCCCCAGGTGGGCCGGGTGGAAATTGGAGAAAACGTTGAAATTGGCGCAAATTCAACCGTGGATCGGGCAACATACGGGGTGACCAGGATTGGGGCGGGAAGCAAACTTGATGACCAGGTTCACGTTGCCCATAATTGCCGGGTGGGAAAGAATTGTATAATTGCCGGCAAATCCGGCCTCTCGGGCAGTGCTGTCCTGGGAGATAATGTTACAGTTGGCGGCCTGGTTGCTATTACCGATCATGTGAGTATTGCTGATAATGTGACCGTGGCTGGCCGGGCCGGAGTTACTAAAGATATTAATGAAGAAGGGATAGTCATCAGCGGTTTCCCCGCTCAATCCCATCGAAAAGAGTTAAAAAGGCAGGCTAACATTCGTCGCATTCCTAAACTCAAAGCAAATCTGAAGAAACTGCAGAATAAAGTTGAACAGCTTGAAAGGGAGAGTGAATGAATTGAGTCTAGATTACTACAGAACCCGGCGAACTATTGAAGAGGAAATTGAAATAGAGGGGATAGGTATTCATACCAACAGTGAAACTACCCTGAAACTTAAACCGGCCGGGACCGGGGAAAACATCAAATTTATACGCACCGATCTGGAGGAAAATAAAGTTTTCTGGCCCCGGGTGGAAAATGTTAAGGATATTCCCCGGGCGACTGTAATTACCAACGGGGAGCATGATTTATATACTATCGAGCATTTAATGGCAAGTTTGTACGGTTTGGGCATCACCGATGTGGTGGCGGAAGTTGATGGACCGGAACTCCCGGCTCTAAATGGCAGCGCCGGCGGGTACGTCCAGGCACTCCGGGAAACCGGTTTTAAAAAACTGGAAGGGGAACGGGAAGTATACCGGGTTAAGGAACCGCTGTACGTTGAGGATGCGGACCAGTCAATTGTCCTTTTACCCTCAACCGGACTGAAAATTTCCTGTACTATAAGTTTTGAAAATGATTTTATAGGCGATCAATATCTTTCCACTGAGATTGATGCGGATACATTTGCAGAAAAAATTGCCCCGGCCCGTACTTTCGGTTTCAAGGAAGAGATTGAAGATTTACTTGACAATAACCTGGCCCGGGGCGGTAGCCTGGATAATGCGATAGTTTTAAATGAAGACGGGGATCTGGTGGGAGATGAACCGCAGTTTCCCGATGAATTTGTTCGCCATAAAATTTTGGATATCATTGGAGATATTTCCCTGGTGGGTTCTTTTATAGCGGGCCATGTGGTTGCTATTAAAAACAGTCATTTTCTAAATGTAGCCCTGGCTGAAAAACTGGACCGAAGAATTAGTTATTCTCCCCAGGCGATCGAGCAGAAGAGCAACCAGGGCGGTGATGAAATGTTGAATATTGATGAAATAAAGGAAATAATCCCCCACCGTTACCCGTTCCTGCTAATTGACCGAATTCTTTCCATGGATCATGAAAACCAGAAGGCGGTGGGGTTGAAAAATGTAACTTCAAACGAGGAATTTTTTAATGGTCATTTCCCGGGGGACCCGATTATGCCGGGGGTACTTATTATTGAAGCCATTGCGCAGCTGGGGGCTGCCTGGATTCTTTCAAAAGCTCAGAATAAAGGGAAAAACATATATTTTATGGGCGTCGATAACATTAAGTGGCGTCGCCCGGTTCGGCCTGGTGACCAGCTTATTTTTGAGGTTGAGGGCAAGCGTCTGCGTAAAAAGTCGGGAATGATGGAAGGTCAGGCTTTAGTTAACGGTGAAGTTGCGGCGGAAGGTCTGTTTAAATTTGCCCTTGTTAACCCGTGAAATAGTTGATTATATGCGAGCGAGCTGTAGAATTAATAGATTTATTCTTTAAATGTATAGGCTATATGCATGGGAAATTATATTTTTTTATCTTTAAACTTTGAACTTTAAATCTGGAACTAATTTTTTTAAAAATAAATTAACCGTAATATTCTGTTCTCATTTATGGAGATTGTTTAACTCAGGGAAATTATTTTTGTGTAATTGCACCAACTCACTATTTTTTTGAAAAGGAGAAACAATGACACAGGTACATAAGACTGCCGAAGTTGATAAGAATGCCGAAGTTGCCGCGGATGTTTCCGTGGGTCCATACAGTATAATTTCATCCGAAGCTAAAATTGGGCCGGGAACCACAATCGGACCTCATGTTTTGATTGAGGGCCGGGTGGAAATCGGAAAGAATAACGAGATTCAAAAAGGGGCCGTTATTGGAACTCCCCCCCAGGACTGGAGTTATGAAGATTCGGACACCGGGATAACAATAGGTGACGATAATGTCCTGCGGGAATATATAACTATTAACCGCTCGACGGATGAAGAAGAGGATACAACAGTTGGTAATGAAAATATGATTATGGCTTACTGTCATATAGCTCACGATTGCGAAGTGGGAGATGGCAATGCCCTGGCAAATGGTGTAACCCTGGCCGGGCATGTTACCGTGGAAGATAACGTGGTTATGGGGGGGCTTACTCCCATCCACCAGTTTGTTCGCATCGGTTCTTATGCCATGGTCGGTGGTTTGTCCCGTTTAAATAAGGATGTGCCGCCTTTTATCAGGATTTCAGGTAATCCGGCGCAAATCATAGATATTAACAGTATTGGTCTGCGCCGGAATGATTTTTCCGCTGATACTCGAAAGTTATTAAAACAGGCCTTTAAAATTATTTTCAGATCAAATAATAATACCAGCCAGGCACTGGAGGAAATCAACCGGGAGCTACCGGAGAATGAACATTTAAAAAGTCTTGTTAATTTTATTGAAAATTCAGAACGGGGTATACATAAGTGAGCGATGCGCCCGTTGGTTTAATCGCCGGCGAGGGTACACTGCCGCTGATGGCGGCCCGTGAATTAAAAAAGCGGGGGGACAAAGTGCTGGCCTGTAATATTACCCGCCAATCTGTTTCGCGATTAAAATCAATGGTGGATGAAATTCATGATATAGATCCTGCCCAGTTTAATACTATTCCCGACCTGTTAGCCAGCAAAGGTGTAGAAAAATTATTAATGGTGGGTAATGTTGATAAGAAGCGGCTTTACGATGAAGAGGAACTGGAGAAAGCTGATGATGAAATACAGGATGAGCTGGCCGCTCTTCGAGATAAAGGCGATCAAAAAATCATAAAACGAGCAGCCCAACTACTCAGGTTGAAGGGCTTGAAGGTTATGGGGGTAGATGAAGTGCTGGCTGATTATATTACTCCCGACGGCCATCTGGCAGGACCTGAAATCACTGAAGGTGCCCGGTCTACTCTTGAGGTCCTGCAGGCAGTAACTGAAAAGCTGGCGGATGAAGAGGTGGGTCAGGCGGCAGTCGGGAAAAAGCAGTCGGTTATTGCTGTGGAAGGGGTGGAGGGAACTGATCGTTTGATTCGCCGGGCGGGAAAGCTTGCGGGTGAAAATTGTGTGATGATAAAACTGGCTCGAAGTGACCAGGACTTACGTTTTGATGTTCCTGTGGTGGGAGCCAAAACTGTTGAAGAACTGGTGAGTATTAACGCGTCGTTGCTGGCGGTAGAAGCCGGCCATACGCTATGGGTACAACGGGATAAATGCCGGCAGCTGGCCGAGGAAAATGAACTGGCTATTCTGGGTTTTTCGCGTGAAAAAAATTCTTTCTGGAAGCGGTTTTTAAAATGGTTCGGCGTATAATTTTCGATCTTGACGATACGCTTATTCAGACAGGTCAGTATTATAATCGGCAGCTGGAGCTGTTTACGGAAAAAATTCTTGATAATTTTTCCCGGCCAGAAGACAGCGAAGAAGTTCTTACCAATTATTTTGAAATTGACAGCAAAGCAATAATGAAGCATGGATACGATAAAGCCCATTTTCCGGAGGCAATGGCAAAAACCTGGGAATATTACTGCCGCCAGGAGGACAAACCACTGCGCGAGGATGATTTGCAGGAGTGCCAAGAAATTGGCTGGGAGGTTTATTCTACCGTTCCTGAGCCCGTAGAAGGAATGGAAGAAATTTTAAATCGTCTCCGTTTGGACTATGAATTGATTCTTTATACAATGGGAGATTCGGAGATCCAGTTTGAAAAAATCCGGCATCATAATCTTGAACAGTGGTTTAAGGAGATGCATGTTGTTCCGCTAAAAGAAAGACAATACCTGGCTCAAATAGTTAATCCTTATCCCCGCGGCGAAACAATGATTGTGGGCGATTCACTGCGGGGAGAAATAAAGCCTGCTCTTGAACTGGGAATAAAAGCAATTCACCGCCAGTCGGATTTCCCCTGGGGTTTTCATGAAGTGGAAGTTGAAGGAGATTATCCCCAGATTCGTGAGTTACTGGAGTTGTTTGAATTTTTGCCATGAGTTCCGATACGGAGCGGCGCGAAGAAGTTGTTGAAGCTTCCACAAGACGGGAAGCAATTGAAAAAGGTGCCCACCTGCTGGACGTTTCCTTTTCTGATGTTGACCATAAAGTCCTGGATAAGGGCCGGCAGGGAATTCTTGGTTTTTTTGACAAACCCTGGAAAATCAAGGTCTGGGTTCAACCGGAGAAAAAACGAGATACCCTCCTGGATGCCACCCTTGAAGAGGCTCTGAAAGCTGCGGAGGGAGTGGACGGTTCTTTTCACCTGGAGGTTCAGGGCAGGAAAATAATGCTTACTATCTTCCCCCCCAGCGGGAACGGTGAACCCGTGGATTCCGAGTCAATTATTCGCCACCTCAAGCAGATAGGACTTGAATATTGTGATTTTGATAAGGTGAAAAAACTGGTCAAAAAATCCAGCGGTGAACCCGAACAGATCGGCCAGGTTCCTCCAGATGAAAATTTTGATGCTCGTTATGAAGTTAAAGTTGTTGACGACGGGTTGACTGCGTTGATGACAATCCAACCTCCCCGTCTCGGGGGGGAGCCGCCCAACGTTGAGGATATCAATAGGAAATTGAAGGAGGCGGAGGTAACCGAGGGGATTGAGTGGGACGTAATTGAGAATATGGTTGATACCGAAAGATACAACGAACCGGTTCAAATTGCCCATGGCCGCGAACCGGAAAAGGGCGACGATGCGCGGATCAAATATTTTTTTCAAACTGATAATAAACCCCATTTTTCTGAAAAAGAGGGCAAGGTTGATTTTCGAGAGCTGGGGCTGTTAAAAAACGTTCAGAAAGGGGAACAGCTTGCTGAAAAAGAGCCTCCGACATCTGGCAGGTCGGGATTGACAGTAACGGGGGAAAAAATTGAAGCTGAATCCGGGGAGGATAGGGAACTCAAGGCGGGGAAAAATGTCCGTCGTGATGATAATAAATTCTTAGCTGAAATCGATGGCCAGGTGGTTGTGGAAGATGATGTCCTGGAAGTCCATGATGTATATATTGTTGAAGGAGACGTTGATTATTCCACAGGAAACATTGATTTTGAGGGGACGGTTAACATCCAGGGCAACGTTCGGGACAGGTTCCGGGTCCGCGCCGGCGGAGATATCATTGTTGAAAAAGGGATAGGTAAATCCTATCTGCAGGCGGAAAATAACATAATAATTAAGGAAGGCATCCGGGGCAAAGGCGGGGCCCAGATTAATGCGGCGGGGAACCTTGTCTCAGAATTTATTGAACATGCGGGGGTTATCGCCCAGGGCAATGTAATTGTGAGCGAAATGATTCTGCACAGCCGCGTGGATGCCGGGGAAGGTATTTATGTTTCCGGGGGCCGAGGGTTGATCACCGGTGGAGAAGTCAGGGCCGGAGAAATTATTTCTGCCGAGGAAATTGGTTCTATTGGTACCTCGGAAACTCGCTGTGAAGTGGGAATTGATCCGGCTTATTTTCGGCAGATGGCTAAAATAGAAGAAAAAATTATTAGCCAGCAGGAAAAACTGGACAAAATTGAACGGGCCATTAATTCTCTCGG
>JBNJDC010000005.1:0-17501 GCA_051744565.1 bacterium | reverse complement strand
GCCTGGTGCCCACTGTGGAGAACAAATATCTCAAGCGGGGCGAGTTATACCACGAGTTTGCCGAATTCTACCTCTGTTACCCGGATCTGGTCCGGGAAAAATCGATTGGATTTTTCGTGGATATTATCGTGGATGAACTGGGGGATTTTGTCGATGAGTTGGACAATTACCGGTTGATTACCCAGAGCCGGGTAGCGCTGGCCAATATAATTCAATACCTGGATGGTATTGAAGCGGAAGTTGATATTAACGATCTGCTGGCGCAAAATTCCGGCCGGGAAACAGAAAATTATTTTGGTGAAATATTTGATCTTCCCGTCTCCTCGCCCCGCAGTGAGGTGTGGTTTGAAAACGAAAACCTGGGAATAAAAGGGAAAATAGACCTTGTCCAGGGGACAAATCACCTGCTTGATTTCAAGAGCGGGTCCCGTAATTCCGCTCATTCCGTGGTCCAGAGGGCCAATATCCATCTGCTGGAGGATGATGTTAATTTCCAGGTTATATTGTATTTATCCCATTTCAGGTCCCGGCATCCGAATCATAAACTAAAATTTACCTTTTTTCATTTCCTGGATAATGTTACCGATGCTGTTCGCGGCGAGGGAAACCTTGCGGATACAATTACCAGGATCACTTATTATCCGCGCCAGTTTTCGGAGCAGGTCTGCCGCCAGGAGACTTTTGATAAGTTAATTGCAGGAGTTTCCGAGAACAACAAGCGCCGGAAAACGCTGGAAGGGCTGGGGTATCAAGCCTACAGGAGTTTTTTCAGCAAACATAGTTTCCCCCGGGTTTTTGAAAAAGAAGAACTCCTGGAGGAGGAAGCGATTACCGGGCAATTTGTTGACTATGCCCGTGATAATTTCAAAGATGTTAAATATGTCCGCCGGGGCTGCCGGTCGGCGCTAAAAAAATTAATAGATTTTCGGCGGACTAATTTTTTCAGCGAGGATATTGACCTGTTCGAGGAGTTTGTCCGCGAGCGGTTGGAGGAGTTAAATTCTTACCGCCGGTCGGATTTCCCGATTGAGGGCTGGCTGGAAGATTTCGACCTGGAAAATTCGGATTACCGGGATTTGATCAGGGATGACCGCTAACTCTCCCAACCGGCGCCAGGGCCAGCTTATTGAAAGTACCGACGGTATATATCTTGTCGATGCCGGGGCGGGGACCGGGAAAACTTTTACCCTTTCCCGGCGCTACGCCCGGATTCTCCAGGAACAGGGGACCGGGCCCGATGATATTTTATTAATAACCTTTACCAACAACGCGGCCGCCGAAATGAAGGAAAGGGTCATCCACAACTGTGATTATGATCCGCTGGAGCTGCAGGAAGCGCCGATATCTACTTTTCACAGCCTCTGCCAGCGGTTGCTCCTGCGTTACGGGTTTTCGGCGCCCTATCAGCTCGGATTTTCCGAGCCGCTTTCCACTTCCACCCGGCTGCTTCAGAATGAGACGCTTGAGCTGGAGGAGTTCCGGAGGTTTTTACATACCTTTATTGACGCCAACCCTTCTCACCATAAATTTCTGCAGGTTGTCCGCGATCGAAAAAATTTGCTGGGGCTTATCAAATCGATGGCCGCCAAGGGTATATTTCCCCTGGGAGATAAAAAGGATAAAAACTGGTATCAGCAGGGAGAGGCCTACCTGGATGGTATCCGCAAGAAGTGCGCCGATCTTTTTGAAACGGCTAACGCGCCGGGGGCAGGTAAAACTGGCCCCACCCAGTCGGAACTTCTGAAACGGATAAAATCGGACCTGCGGGATAAATGTTTTGCTCCCTCTGCGCCCGCGGAGGAAGAAATAGTTGCCGGCAATTCCAAGCAGGTGTCGCCCGAACTTCTGTGGCGGGCTTTCGGGGAGGAACGGGAGGGGCTCAAGCAATTTATTCATGATTTGTATGCCGGTTATATCAACTACTGCCTCAGTCATAATTATCTAAATTTTAGTTTTCTTCAGATGTTTGCCTACGTGTTGCTGTCCGAGGAAAAAGAGATTCGCCGGCAGGTAGCGTATGATTATGTGATGGTCGATGAGTTCCAGGATACCAGTGAAATTCAATTTAAACTGACAATGTTGCTGGCGGACCGGCCCAACATTTGTGCGGTTGGCGATTGGAAACAAAGTATATACAGCTTTCAATATGCCAATGTTGATAATATCCAGGATTTTGAGGATCGTCTTGCCCGTTATAAAAAAGAGTTAAATCTTAACCGGGAACGGATTACTTATCCGGTTACGGGAGTAGAAAAAATCCCCCTGGAACAAAATTACCGCTCCACCCAGCAGATATTAAATTTTTCCGAGGAGTCCCTGGCTCTGCCGGCCACCGGCCGGGAGGAAATTGAAAGATCGGAAGTAAAGGAAAAAATAGTTCATCTGCAGGCCCAGAAAGAGACTGAAAACAGTGAGATCCAGGGGTTGCTCAGCCCCGATGAGCCGGAAGCGATTCTGCAGAGAATCCAGGAAATAGTGGCTGATGAAGATTATGTTGTTTACGAGGACGGGGAGGCCAGGAACCTTGAATACAGTGATATAGCCGTGCTGGCGCGGACCCGGAGTTTTGGTCTCCAGCTCCAGCAGACAGCCCGCCATTACGGGCTACCGGTGGCCTACGAGGGCGGAGTTGAGCTGTTTAAAACGGAACCGGGGATTTTGCTTCTGGCCTGGCTGCGGGTCCTGGACAGTGTATATTCAAAGCGTGGCTGGGCGGTTATCCTGGAGGAAGCGGGTTACAATCTCCCCCGGGCGCAAGAAATCCTTGCTTTTGAAACACCGGACGAGTGCACGGTAGAAGAATTCCCTTCCGATATGCTTGCTTTTCGCGAGGATTTAATATCTGCTCGCGAAGATGCGCGCGGTCAATGGGCGGAAGTTATTCCCCGGAAGATATTTGACCGCTACGGTATTGATGACGGTTTTTCCGCCCGGATTGTCGAAGTGCTGGTTGAAATTGCCGGAAGCAGCTACATGAGTCCCGGGGACCTGGTCAATTTTATTGAGGATAATATTTCCGCCGGGATTACTTACGACGTGGATAATCCCCTGGAAAATGCGGTGACCATTCAGACGATACATGCGGCCAAGGGACTTGAATATCCGGCAGTGTTTATTGCTGATGTGAACCAGCGCCGGTTCCCCGGGACGGGGGGAGACAGCCAGGTGATTGATTACAGCGATCCGGTTGGTCTGCGTCAGAAAAAGATACTCGGGGATTCCGAGCCTCCCTATGATTTTGATAACTGGCCGGCGATTCTCCTGCATCGCTGTTTGACCGGGGAGTATGATGAGGAAAGGCGGCTGATGTACGTGGCAATGACCAGGGCCCAGCAGTATCTTTACATCAGCGCGGATGCGGACAAAAAGAGCAGTTTCTTTAAAAACTTAGCCGACGAAATGAAGGTTCGCTCGCTTGAGAAGCCGGCGCCCCGGGAAGAAGAAGATATTCAACCGGAACCCGAACCTCTGAAACTGGAAGAATTTGCCGGCCATGCACCGCGTAAACTATCGGTCCATGACCTGATGGACGAGCCGGAGGAGGCTGAAGAGGGGCGGGGTAAATTATACGGCCGGCAGGTCCATAGTTTTGCTGAAAAACTGGTTGCCGGTGAAGCCGCAGAACCGGCCAACGCGGATGAAGAAAATATTGCGTCGTGGTTTCGAAAGCAGTCGGGAGAGATGATTGCCGAGGAGCCCTGTCTGCTACCGGTGGAAGTGGTGGGCCGGAAGATAGTTCTCTCGGGGGTTATTGATTTGATTAATATAAAGGATAATACGGTTCGGATAGTCGATTATAAAACTGACCGGCACCGGGAGAATGTTTCGGAATATCAAAAGCAGCTCTCGGTTTATTATCATGTCCTGGAAAAAGTCTACCAGGAAAAAGAAGTGACAATTAACCTGTTATTTAGCAGCAAAGGGACCGAACAGCAGTTGACGCCCCTCTCCCTGGAGGATTTAAAGGGGCTTGTGGCGGAGGCTGTCAGTTAAAGTGAATGATTATGTTAATTTCAACCCGGAAGTGAATTCTGCCGGCAAAGAGGTTCAGCAAGCGGCACAAGAGGCAAATAGCGGTCAGGATGTGAGTGCGACCAAAAAAAATATCTCCGCCGGGTCTCCCTCAAAGGTAAAATTAAATCCAAAGTCCGAACTGCCCGGTTTCTTAAAGAATAACCCGGGGCAGAAGTTCGAGGGCCGGGTGGTAAAATCCACGGGAGAAAATGAATATTTACTCGAGGTTAACGGCGAAAAAATTACTGTCGAGACAGATTTTCCCCTCCGGAAAGGTGATTCAATTACTCTGCAGGTGGAGGGGGAACAGGGCAGCGGTAAGCTTTTTATGGTTGGGATTAATTCAGAAGCGGGCGGCGAAATATTAACAACAACCCAGGCAATGAATTTTCTCGATGAGCTATCTCTGCCCGATTCCGGCGAGGCGGTTGACTTAGTCAAGTTGCTGGCCGGCCAGGGAACTTTGCCCGGGAAAAATGACCTGGAAGAGTTATTGAAATCGATTAGCATGTTGATGGACGAAAAAGGCAAACCTTCCCTGTCCCGGATAAAATCTTTTGTATTTTTAAAACAGAATGAACTCCCGGTTTCCAGGGAACTCATAGACATTCTGGAGGTAAGCGATTCCCGGGAGGTTTTATCCCAGGCGGCGTCCGAGGATATTTTGCCCGATTTTAACCCCGGTAAACAGCACCTGGCCGAACATCTGCGGGAGGTTATTTCCCGGCTGGGTCTGGACCTTGAAAAACAGCTGGCGACTAATCCCGGGCAGGCTAAACAAACTGCCCGGGCGCAGGTGGCCCACCTGGTCCTGGAAATGCTGGGGGGCGGGAAGTCTAAATCCGAAGCAAAGAAGCAGGCCGGGAACTACGGCGGAATTTTCCGCCATTCACTGGCTTCGGCTGTGGATGAACAGTCTATTTTTATCCTGGTCCCTTTTCAGACGGAAGAAGGGCCAAATTTTTTCCAGATCCATTTTCAAGACGAACGTTCAAACGAGGAAGAGGCCCAGGAAGATAAATGGAGTGTTAAACTGCAGGTTAACCTCTCCCGGCTGGGAGAAATAAGTGTGGAGGGTCGCCGGCGCGATGAAAAGTTAAAAATTAACCTGGGGGCACAAGCGCCGGAGATTGTCAATTTACTGCGAAAAAATAAGGAGCGCCTCCGGGAAGCGCTGGCGGAACTTGGCTACAAACCGGCCATCAATTGTAATCGGACTCAGCAGGAAGGTAATGATTTAATCGAGGAGAACCTGATGAAATACGCCGTGGAAAATCTACACCGCATGGATTTTGAAGCCTGAGTTAACCTACTGGCCGGCGTCGGCCCTTGCCGGTTCCGGGGGACTGATCAACGGGTCTTGCTCGCGCAGCTTTTCCGGAATATTCTCAGTAATTTTCACCCTGGTTCCCGGTTGAACCCGTTCGTATAATATTTCCACGTGCCGGTTGTAGAGGCGGATGCAGCCCTCGGATACCGCTTCGCCAATCTTTTCTGGTTTTCTTGTCCCGTGAATTCCATAGGAGGGTTTGTTTATCCCCAGCCAGCGGGTTCCCAGGGGATTTTTTGGCCCTGGGGGTTCAGCTTCTTCGTCCGGCGGCGTATACCAGGGATTTTTTAGTTTATTGACTATTTTAAATTCTCCCCGGGGGGTTGGACCTGTGTCGGCGCCCGTTGCTATCGGATACCGGGAAATTAACTGATCGTTATGAAGTGTCAGCAGCTCAAAGTTGTCCAGTGAAACATAAATTTCATCGACCCGCTCGGGATTAAAATCCTCAGGAGCATTTGCCTGGGGAGTTGCTGAAATCAGGGGCAGGACAAGTAAAATCAAGATAGAGATGTAGAATAATCCCGTTGCTGTAGATTTGTTCATAATTCCCGAACCACTCCAACCAGATGAAATGATGTACGTTCATTTAATTCATCGGCAGTGGTGGGATGAACACTTAGCCTGAATAATTAAGATCTGGCAAAAAATTCGAAATCAAAGGGGATCGTAATCTCTTTTTACTGCTTCCTTCGGGTTCAGGCGGGAGAGGAGTTCATCCAGCGAGATTTCGTAAACATTAAGAAATCCGAGAAGTTCTACTGGATCAATTTTTCGGCGTCCTGATTCACAATTTGATACAAACACCTGGTCTTTTCCCAGTTTTTCGGCCACTTCAGCCTGGGTTAGATCAAGGTCGCTGCGAAATTTTTTCAGGACGCTTCTGATCTGTTCCATAAGCCAGAACCTGGTACTGTCCTCCATCAAATTTTCCCCGGTTACTTGTTCCAAATCCATGATATTTACCTCACTATTCACTTTAAGTTATTGAGAATTGAGCATATACAGAAAAAAATACAGTCTACAGGTAAAGTTAGCTTGTGGACAGTAAATTATTAAAAACTAAGGAAATTACATGATACGGAATAAGGATAATAAATTATAATAATATTTTAATTTGTGCTTAATAATTATATAATCCGGAAGCCTATTTTTACAAATAATTTTTAAGTCATTGATAAAATTACTCGGATCCGGCAATATTATTCCAGTATTTGGGCCATATTGATCCAATAAAATATATTTATAGCAAAAGTATTTGCTGAGGATTAATTCTTTTGGACAGTCTCTTAGCAATAGTAGAAATTCTGTTACAATAGATACAATGGATTTTTGGATTGGGTAATTAAATTTTTGCCGGGAGGAATTCAAGTGGATGAGGAAATAGCCCGTCACATAAAAAAGGGAATTGACCTTCGCCGCCATATTGCAATCACTCAGCGTGAATATCCACAGGCTACCGGGGAATTCAGTCAGCTTCTGGGCCAGATTACACTGGCCGGTAAGATAGTTTCCCGGGAAATCAATCGCGCGGGGCTTGGGGATATCCTGGGAAAAACGGAAGAAGAAAATGTGTATGGTGAAAAACAGGCCCGTCTTGATTTATACGCTAACGCTGTTTTTACCCGGGCTTTGATCCATAACGGAGGTATCTGTATCCTGGGCAGTGAGGAAGAATCGGACCCAATCCAGGTCCGGAAACCGGAACTCAGGGGAAAATACGCGGTGGCGATTGATCCCCTGGATGGTTCTTCCAACATCGATTATAACGTAAGCGTGGGAACTATTTTTGGTATTTACCGCCGGCAGTCTTCCGGTGGCCCGGAAGCCAAAGCTTCCCTTGAGGATTTACTTCAGCCGGGCCGGGATTTGGTGGCAGCCGGCTATATTGTGTATGGTTCTTCAACTATGCTTGTGTATACGGCTGGAGATAGAGTTTTTGGTTTTACCCTGGACAGTTCCATAGGAGAGTTTTTATTGTCTTATCCGGATATTCAAATTCCCGGTGGCGGTGGTTATCTTAGTGTAAATGAATCTTATTTCAAAAACTGGGATCAGCCGGTTCGCGATTCAGTGAAAGAGTTCCGGGGTCGGGATGAGTATTCTTCCCGCTATATTGGTTCGATGGTGGCTGATTTTCACCGGAATTTACTTAGCGGTGGAATATTTCTGTATCCCCCCGAGCCCGAAGTGCCGGGGAAACGTTCGGGAAAGCTACGGCTGCTTTATGAAGCGGCTCCCATGGCTTTTATTGTTCGCCAGGCCGGCGGTCTAGCCAGTGACGGCCAGCAGGATATTCTGGACATTGAACCCGATAATCTTCACGATAGAACCCCGTTTTATGCCGGAAACCAAAAAGATGTAGAACTGATTGAGAAAAAGATTTCCGAGGCCAGTAATTGACGAGGTAATATAAATGACAGAAGTTGAATTGCGAAGTTTTGTTTACCTGGATAAAATTCAGTCCCAATTTTCTGCTTTTGTGGCCAAGTCCTGCAACTCGGATATTCCCACGGCCGGGATGGCTTCCCTGTTTGTGGAAATCCAGCCGGGGATTGAGATAAATCGAGTAGCGGACGTCTCCATGAAAAAAACGGACGTGCGCCCGGCAATTGAAATAGAGGAAAGAGAATACGGGATTATTGAACTGCACCACTCCAGTCAGGAAGAGGTGCGCTATGCCGGGAGGGAAATTCTGGAGGAATTTAATTTTGAATTTGCCAGCCGTCTTCAGCCGAAGATCCTTTCCGATCAAATAATAGATTATGTTACTCCCTACCACGCCCAGGTGGTAAATTATGATTTTGACGGTTCATTGCTCCTCGAGGGGGATTCACTGCTTATCATTGAAGTTCAACCGGCTGTTAATTCTGTTCTGATAGCTAATGAAGCGGAGAAAGCCACTGACATAAAACTTATTCATTTTCGCCTGCGGGGCAGGTTTGGGCGTGTTTACCTGGCGGGGCCAGAGGATCAGACCCGGGCTGCCCTGTCTGCTGTTCAAACAAAATTCGAAGGATTTAAAAATCAAAAACAGTTTTAATTTCATCCAAATTTTTATACCTCTTTATTTAATCCACAAAATTAGGTAAAATACCTGTTTTAAACTTAGCTTTTATCAGGAGTGAATAAAAATGGCTATAGGCTTGGAAATGTACAGGCGACAGCGGGAAGAAGAAAAGAGACGGGAGAGTCTGCGGAAACAGCTAAACAAAGTGCGAAAAGAATGTGAAGTCCTGATTCGTTCCAATGAAGACCAGCGTTTTATGCGAGTATATATTTTAATGGCTTTCGACAGAATTATTCACGAGCTGGCCTATCGCCGTTCGCTGGGGAAAGCAGAAGTTGAATTGCGCGAAGAAAAGGATGAACAGTTTATTGATCTTGTGGTTACAAATAAAAAGATGACGCAGACGGATGTTCGGGAAATACTTGAGCAGAATCTACGCGATGAGCATACATTTAACCTGGTAAAAGCGTTAAGTTTTGTTGATGATTTTAAAATTGAAACGGCGGAAGACGGTGGAGTAAAACTGAGCACCACAAAGAAATTGAACACCGAAGTGATTTCTTCGTAAACAAGCAGTTCTTAAAATTTTAGATTAAAAGCGGGTTTTTTTATGCCGGAATCTGATGAGCCACAGGAACCGGAAAAGTCCGGAGAAGAGGAAATTCCAGAAGATATTTCACCTGAAGATTTAGCCCGGGAAGTAACTGATGGGCTTGAAGAAGAGGAAGAAGAAACCCCTACCGACGAGACCTCAGTCCAGCAGGATGAAGATGAGTCCTCGCCTCCGAATGAACAAAATGATGAAGCTGATGAACCGGCCGGGGAATCGGCTGAAGATTCTAGTTCTGTCCCTGCGGAAGAAGAACAACCCCCCTCTCAACCGGAAGTCGATGAGGAAGAACCGGGGGAGGATGTATCGGAAGCGGAGAAAGAGAGCGGGAAAAAAGAAACTTCAGGTGAAAAAGAAAAGTCCGGAGAAGAGCTGAAAACGGAAGGTGGGGAAAATGAAGATGAAGCTGAGGAAGCTCCCCAGCGAGAAGAAGCCGGGGAGGATTCTTCTTCGGCTGAAGAGTCCGAAACTGAAGAAGATCAACCGGCCGGCGAGGAGACTGTTGCTGAAGAAACGGTGGAAGACGGCGAAGAACCAGGCGAGGAGCAATCTACGGAACAATTAGAAGCCGGGGCAACGCCGGAAGAAGACGAGACGGATGAAGAAAGGGCTCCCGACGAATCTGCGGAGGAAACTGGGGAGGAATCTTCACGATCTGAAGCGGAGGCTGTTGATGAAGAAGAAGAGGTTTCTCCGGAAGAGTTAGCCCGGGAAGCTACCGCTTCCGATGAAACGGAAACAGTCGAGACAACCTCCCCCGGGGACGAAGAAGTTCCGGAGGAGGAAAGAGAACCGTCGGAATCGGAAGCGGAAGAAGTACCGCCGGCGGACGAAGTGGAGGGCGAAGAGAAGGACGAAGAAGTTGAAAAAGAAGTGTCGGGGGAGTCAGAAACGGAACCGGATACGGAAGAAGTACCGGAGGAGATGGAAGAGGCCGGGACGGAAGTTCCTTCGGCGGAAGAAGAGGAGGGCGAAGAAGGTTCCATAAAAGACATACTTGAGGAAGAGGCGACTCGAGCCCGGGAGGAACCGCCGGAGGGGGAAGCGGAGGATGAGGAGGAAAAAGGAGAGGAAGAATTACCCGGTGGTTACCTGACTGAGGATCAGTTGCCCGAGGAAGAAGAGTTTACCGTCCCCCCCCAGGTAATAAAAGTTTCTAAATATATTGGTTTTTTTCTCCTCTTTTTGCTTGTCATTTATTATCTTATCATGCCCGGACTGGAAGCTTTTTTGACCGCTAAAATTCGGTCTTCTTTTGCGGAGAACTCCCCACAAGCTGCTCGTTTTTATGCCCGGGCAGGTTTGTTTTTGAATGGTATGCTTATAAAATCCCCGGATGAATTTCAGGCTGCATATTTGAAATACCTGGAAGAAGCAGATGAGTATGAATTATTTAAAAAGGAATATAATGCGCTGGTTGAAGGTGCCCCCGGGGCCCGGACCCGGCAGGTCTATGCTCAATATTTACTTCACCGGGGGAAATGGACCGAACTTCAGCAGCAATCACTGGAATTACAGCAGGAACATGAAACCCGGGGAATAGGTTTTTTATTCGCCGGCAGGGCTCACTTGAACCTGGGCAATTTTAGTGAAGCTCAAAAAGCTCTCGGCCGCGCCCGGGCGGATCGTTCCGGAGATCCAGAAGTATATCGGTTGGAAAGAGATATTTTTCTACGTCAGCAACAGTTGAAGCGAGCCCAGGATGCTGCTTTTGCACTTTCTGAGCTTGCGCAAAATAATGAGGAGATCCGAGTCAATGCTCATGATTTTGTTCAACTGGGAAAAATTCAGGAAGAGATGGGAAAGCGATCGTCGGCTGTGGAAATGTTTGAGAATGCAATAAATCTGGTCTCCCATCAGCCGGAAGCTCTGTCTTATCTGGTTCGTTACTATACCGTGGAAAGCCGATGGGAAAGAGCGGCCAATTATCTTAAGGGTGTAGGGGAAAGAAAGGGCTATCGGGAGGTATATCCCTATGACCCCCTGGGTTGGTGGGCGGAAGCGGAGCTTGAATTTAATCGCGATAATCATGAGAGAGCTGTTGTGCTGGTTGAACGGGCTCTGGAGCTGGAACCCCGAAATCGGGAAGCAAATCGTGTGCTGGGTTTGATTTATCTAGATGGTTTTGAAGAACCAAATATGGCCCTTCAGCACCTGGAAAGAGCCCGGGAGTTGGGATTGGATAGATTTGAATTTCTAAATCAGCTTGCTCGTGCTTACTTTGAGTCCGAGTTGTATCTGGAAGCCATTGCGGTCTATCAAGACCTGGACGAACGACTGGCTGAAGAAAACCCGGCTGTCTGGTATAATATTGGTACCTGTTATCTTGGCGCGCGCCGGCTGGATGAAGCCGAGAAATATTTGGATCGTGCTTATGAACAGGGATACAGGGAAGCAGAAATTTATAACCAGCGGGGGCTGCTGTATGAACTGCGCGGTCAACTGCAAAGGGCTTATGGAATGTACTGGGAGGGGATAGAAATTCTCGAAGAAGATGGAAAAGATGTTACACTGATCAGGAAAAATCTTGATCGATCTTTTGCGGCGGAAGCCCCCAGCCCTCTTGCCGACTGGATTGGATCAATCGAAGAGGAGTTGAAGTAATTCTTTCCTCTGGTTGAACCGGTAAATGATTAGTAATTATTCTGCTAATAGGTGGCCCTGCAAGGTTGGAGTGAAAATAACTTTTATCCCTCTGTAGTTCATACCTTGATTTTAGAAATTAATAAGACGAAGTACATTAAACAGTGTATGTAAAATATATCTATAACAGGTGAGATATTAATGTTCAAAGATATTTATCGCTGGTTTACTGTCCCGGTTGAAGAAAAAGGACCGGCCCGTGAAATGCTTGAGATAATAATTTTATACCTTGCACTTGCCCTGGTAGTTGTCTGGCATGAGGAGATAGCGCTGCGTTTTGTTTTGTTTTCATTTATTTTCTTAACTGTTGCTGTATGGAAAAGTGGGCGAGAACTGCTAAAAATTGCCCTGCTGGCTGGTATTATAGTGTTTGGTATTGTTCGTCCTTTTGTTGTTCAGGCCTTTTTTATTCCCTCCCGTTCGATGGAAAATACTCTTCAGGTTGACGATCATATTTTTGTGAACAGATTTATTTATCGGGTGACGGACCCCGAACGCTGGGAAATCGTAGTTTTTGAATATCCTCGTGATCGTAGTAAAGATTATATTAAACGGGCGGTTGGACTGCCCGGTGATACGGTGAAACTTAAGGATCATCAGTTAATTATCAACGGTGAACCCGTAGCTCGTCATCACGTGGGAAATGAAGTGGAGATAAATTTTTTCCCCGATCCAAAGGGGATTCAACTGGCAACGGAGCCCGGGGCCCTTCGTTTTGATGCGGATGGACTTGTTTTTAATAACCAGGAGTTGCTGGGGGGGGATTCCCCCAGTGATCCGCTGCGGATAACCGCGCAAGTAGTCCGGCTGGTGGAGGAAGCATCCTCCCATCGAATCAAGGAGGTCCAGCAGGATGATTTACGCCGTGAAAATGAACTTTCTCTTGAGTATGGACCGGTTAGCATCCCCGAACCAGGTGAGACGGTTGATTTGACCCAATTAAATAGTTTTGAACAGTCGGCGTTTATTAATTATCTGCGTTTTCGCAAGGAGAGACAGGTGTCGCTTCGCAACGGGATAATTTATGAAAATGGCCGGCCCTTAAAAAAATTAAAAATTGAGGAAGAGCTGTATTTAGTTTTTGGAGATAACCGTGATCACAGTGAGGATTCCCGTGTCTGGGGTTTTGTTCCCGAAAGTTATCTCCTGGGCCGGGCTTTTTTTATTTACTGGCCTCTGCCCCGAATTGGCTTTATAGAAAGTTAAAATATGAAATCACAGCGTAATGTTATTACCCGGCGCGCACTTGTTGTCCTGCTTTTTTTGCTGGTGGTTTTTGCGGTAATTATACTCCGGTTTTTTCAGTTAATGATAATTCAGCCCGTTAAAACCGATCGCTGGGAAAAAAGAACCCATCATGCTTATATTCATAGCCAGCGGGGAAAAATTGTTGACACCAATGGGACAATTCTTGCGACCAGCGTTCCCCGCCAGTCGCTGTATGCCAACCCGCGAGAGGTATCCAATCCCTGGGAAACTGCAAGAAAACTGGCTGGTTATCTTGATCTTTCCGCCACGGATATTTATCGTCGGCTTAAAAAAGAACGGTATTTTGTCTGGTTGTCCAGGCGTCTTGAAAACCACGTTGTGGATCAAATAAAAGGTCTTGATCTAAATGGTCTGGGTTTTATTGAAGAATCCCAGCGCACTTATCCCCAGGACCATTTTGCGGCTTCCGTGGTGGGAATTGTTGGTGTCGATAACCGGGGGTTGGAAGGACTTGAACGGGAGTTTGATGATTTATTACGAGTGGAGGAAGAGAATAAGGAGACAATTCCGGAACTGAAACTTACCCTTGATATGGGTATCCAACACATTGTGGAAGAAGAACTTGAGCATATCGCCGAGAAGGAAACTCCGAACTGGGCGACAGTAGTTATGATGCAACCACAAACTGGTGAAATAGTGGCCATGGCCGGCTGGCCGAGTTTTGATCCTAATGAGTTTGAGAAATATTCCAATCACAGGTTCAGAAACAAAGCTATTTCTTATGATTTTGAACCCGGTTCCACTTTGAAGGTTATGACAGTGGGAAGTGGTCTGGCCGATGATGCCTACGATTCCCGGACGGAATTTACATGCCCGTCTGAATTTCATATTGAAGGAACTGATCATTCGCTGCGCTGTTACACTGCCCACGGTGATTTGACGATACCGGAAATTTTGATAAAGAGCTGTAACGTGGGGACAGCCAAGGCTGTTACGCGGATGAGTTCGGAAGAATTTTACCAGAATATGAGAGCGTTTGGATTTGGGAACTGGACGGGAGTAAAATTGCCCGGAGAAGTTCAGGGAACACTTCGGCGGCCGGTTCACTGGTCAAAGTTAACTCAACCCAGTATGGCAATTGGCCAGGGGATATCAGTTACCGCCCTGCAGTTAACCAACGCGCTTTCGGCAATTGTTAACGGCGGAGTTCTGCATAGGCCGCAAATTGTTGAGAAAAAAACTTTACCCTCCGGAAAAACAAACCGGCCCGATCCTGTTGAAATCCGCCGGGTTATGTCCCGGGATATCGCCCGTGAATTACAGAGTTACATGGAAAAGGTGGTCACCCGGGGTACCGGCCAGCAGGCCTATTCGGAACAATACAGGCTGGCCGGTAAAACAGGTACCGCTCAGAAAGCTGACATTGAAGCGGGAGGATATCACGAGGATAAAGTTTTAGCTTCTTTTATTGGATTTGGTCCGGTGGAAGAACCAGAGCTTGCCGCCGCAGTCATAATTGATGAACCCGAGGAGGGTCGTTACGGCGGCGAAGTTGCCGCTCCGGTCTTTAAAAAAATTATGGAACGAAGCCTGGAATATCTCCAGAGAAATTCTTGAAGCTGATAAGTTGACCAGAGAATGCTTGCTAATTTTAAGCGCAGCCTTTACATTATTTATGGGAGCTGGAGAAAGGGAAAAATAAAATAGTTAAAGTTTTTAATTGAAGTAGTCGACATAAATAATAGAGTATATCTCAACAATTATTTTATCTCCTCAGGGAGGCTCCTAAATTTATGGCTTCCGATCCGGCTTCAGCTTACAAATCCACCCAGATTGAAACGGCATCCCAGGGTCAGATTCTGTTGATGCTTTATGACGGGGCAATCAAGCGAATGAAACAGGCACGTGATGCCCTGGAAAATGAAAATTATCAGCGGAGTCATTCCAAGCTGGTTAATGTCCAGGACATTGTAACGGAACTGATGGCGACGCTGGATATGGAAGTTGGCGGGGAAATTGCCGAGAATTTGCATAACCTGTATGATTATGTTTTGCATAATCTTGTCCAGGCCAACGTTAAAAAAGATCCCGAGCTTGTTGATGAGGTTATACCGGTTATGCAACAGCTGCATGAAGCCTGGTCAGAAATAATTAATGAAGAGGGGATGACGGTGCAGAAAGCAAGATCCCAGGTATCGCAATCTGTTCAGTCTTCGTCAGCCGGGCAGGCTAAACAACAAAATTCCGCCCCTGCAAATAGCAATGATGAAAGCAAGCCAGCCCCCAACAAAGATAAGGGCGATTCGGCCGACTCTTCTTCGTCAACCTCAATTGAGGATACTCCCTATGGCAACATTTCAATCCAGGGCTGAAGTAAAAGAAGCTTGCCGCAAACTGCTTGAGCTTGAAAGAAAAAACAAGAAATTAATTCAGCATTCCGAAGAACTCCCCCTCGATCAAATAGAAAAAATAGTCAAAAAACAGTCCCGGTTGATTGAAGAAATTGATTTCAATTCATCTGCGGATGAACTCCCTGATGAGATAGCTCAACTCGCTCGAGATTTTATGGAGCTCAGGGATAAGAATAGCAGGGTTATTAAAGAATCTATGGAACAGGTCGAGAGCAGGCTCGATTCCCTGGAACAATCGAGCAAGTTGATGCGTCATTACATGCAGGGGGGGATGCGCGACGAGGAGAGCGCGAGCGCTCGAATTGATCACAATGCGTGATATCCCCCCGGCTAATAATGTATCGCTTCGGATAATATATATAATTTCATCTCTTATTGCCGCTTTCACCCCTTTTTTTGGAGATATTTTAATTTTTTATTGAAATTTTAGGTTTGATATAGTATATATATAACAGACAGGGACGTTTCAGGGAGATTATAAAACAGGGAGGCGATTGAGATGAAAATTAATACAAATTTGAATGCTATTTCCGCCCAGCGACATTTATCCAAAACTTCAAATAATATGCAATCCCGCCTGGAGAGTATTGCTTCGGCGCTGCGGATTAACAGTGGTTCCGATGATGCCGCGGGCCTTGCCATCTCCGAAGGGATGCGTTCGCAGGTGCGGGGGACAAATCAGGCGATGCGCAACCTGCAGGACGGTGTCTCGATGGTCCAAACGGCTGAAGGGGGCGCGGAGCAGGTGCAGAAAAATCTTCAGCGGATGCGGGAGTTAAGCACCCGGGCGGCCAACGACACGG
Organism: bacterium; assembly: GCA_051744565.1. Classification (GTDB taxonomy): domain Bacteria; phylum T1Sed10-126; class T1Sed10-126; order T1Sed10-126; family T1Sed10-126; genus CAZKRS01. Next base: position 1,471 of record JBNJDC010000005.1, on the reverse strand, counting down.
TTGGCGATATTGGGAGGGAAGCAATCCAGGCTGAAGTTGATCAGTTAACCGAGGAAGTTGACCGGTTGACGGATACCGTGCAGTTTAACGGGAAGAAACTTCTGAATGGCGATATTGACGCAAGTAACGATGGGGCTGAACTTCACGCCGGTTCGGAGCGGGACCAGACTATTAATCTGACGGTTGAATCAATGGACAGCGAATCACTGGGGATTGACGGTATTGATGTTACCAGCCAGGAAGGGGCCGAAGAAGCCCTGGAAACTCTCAGTGGTTCGATCAACCAGGTTTCCACCCAGCGTGCTGATATGGGGTCCACCCAGAACCGCCTGGAAGGAGCGGTTGAGTTCCTGGCAATAGCCGAGGAAAATGCCCAGGCTTCTGAAAGTCAGATTAGAGATGCTGACATGGCGGCTGAAACCACCGGTATGGCCCGGAATCAGATTTTAAATCAGGCAGGAGTTTCCACTCTTACCCAGGCCAATAATTTGCAGGGGCAGTCAGCACTGCAGCTGCTGGGATAAAGCAAGAACAGCTCAGGATTATTTTTGCCTGATTTTTCATTTCTTCCTTTCATATACCCTTCATATACCCTATAATCATATATTCAATTCAGGGTAATTAATAACTCTTGATAGGTAGATTTTTTACAATTTTTAGAGGAGGTTGTTTGTAATGACAACTCGTATTGCAGTTAATGGATTTGGTAGGATTGGCCGCCTGGTTGTTCGCGCGGCGCTAGGAAGAGATGATATGGAAGTGATGGCTATAAATGATATCGCCGAACCGGATCGGATGGCCCATCTCTTTCAGTATGATTCGGTCCACGGCACTTATGATGGTGAGGTTAAGCTTGATGGGGACCGGTTAAATATTGATTCGCAGGAGATAAAGTTGCTTTCAGTGAAGGATCCCGCCGATTTACCCTGGGATGAACTGGGTGTTGACATTGCGGTGGAATCAACCGGGGTTTTTCGCCAGAAAGAAGAGGCGGCCAAGCATCTTGAGGCCGGTGCGGATAAGGTTGTAATCTCCGCTCCCGGCAAGGGAGATATTCTCAGCATAGTGCTGGGGGTTAATGAGAACGAATACGATCCTGGTGAACACGATATTGTCGATAATGCTTCCTGCACAACCAACTGTCTTGCGCCGATGGTCAAGGTATTGAATGACACTTTTGGTTTGCAGTCTGCAACTGTGACTACCACTCATGCCTACACTACCACCCAGAATATTCTGGATGGCCCGGCGGGCAAGGATTACCGGCGGATGCGGGCGGCCGCAGAATCAATTATTCCCACCTCCACGGGTTCGGCCGTGGCAACTACCGAAGTTCTTCCCGAGCTGGAAGGAAAAATAAATGGCATTGCTCTTCGAGTTCCTGTGCCCGACGGTTCGATTACCGATCTTAGTGCTACTTTGAAGGAAGATGTTTCGGAGGAACAGGTTAACGATGCTTTCAGGAAGGCAG
>JBNJDC010000004.1:0-18164 GCA_051744565.1 bacterium | reverse complement strand
ATATATCCAGGAATGTATTCAAATTGCCCATCTATCGGAACTTACTTTCCAGGAGACCCCACTGGGAACGGTGATTCGCGGGCCGCTGGACGAGGTCACGAAGGTTGTTAAAAAAATGCACAACAAGCCCTTCGATATGGGAGCCGATCGGGTGCGGACCCAGGTGATTATAGATGATTTCAGGGAAGACGACGTTAATTCCCCGTTGATGACAACCCGGGCGGCCCAGAAACTGGCAATAGGCCAGGAAACTTTTGAATCCTAAATTATGGGAAACTAAATTTAGATAATTTAATCATAAGGTCCACAACTTTTTTTATACTTGCACTTTTTGTCATTATTGAATTATCCGGTGATGCGCTTGAGAAGTATAAGAAAAATAATCATCATTAGAATAGAGGGGACAAAATGAGTGGAAAAGATTTAACGGAGGAAGAAGTTACCCGCCTGGTTGAGTTGTTGCTCGAGGAGCCAGCGGAAAAACGTGATTTTTTGCTGGATATTTTTCGCCGGCAAGCCAGCGATTTTTATCGAAGACTGGAGGGTGCACTTCCGGCAATCGATGATTTTTTTGACTGGGACCCTCGTTTGCTTCAGCAGTTGATAAGAGATCTTTCCTTTCGAGACATGGCCTGGGCTTTTCTGGGCGACGATTCGGATATAATTAAGTTAATTGGAGAAAATATAAGCCGTCGGGGGCGGATGATTCTAATGGAAGAAATCCAGGCGGTAAAAGAGGAGCGCCGGCGCAAACTGGAAAGCAATAAAGTAAAACCCGAGCAACTGGAGCAGTTAAAACAGCGCAAAATAATGCTTGTGAAACTCAAGGCTCAGCGGCTTGTTGTCAGTGAGGATGAGGCGAAAGCGGCGAATTAATGGCTTATCTTGTTTTTATCTTTCTGCTGATTGTATTTATTGTTTTAACCGTCCGGTTGCTGGAACCTGAATTTTCTTCCTTCTCGAAAAATGACAGGGATTCCGCCAGTGCCGATTGGCCGGTTGTGGCTCGTTTTAACAGCCGGGAAATGGCTCACCTTGCCGCGAGTATTTTAAAAAAAGAAGATTTAAAAATTATTGTTGACAAAAACTGGGCGACCGGGCTTTATAATCGGATAAGATTTGGCGAGAATAAAATTCTTGTGTCTCCTGATGACCTGCGGGAGGCGGTTGAAATACTATCTGAAACGAAATTTAATAAAAATCTTGAAAAATAAAAAAACCCCCTGGAGATTTAATTCTCCAGGGGGTTAAATTATGGTTTAAAGGTCTTCAGGTCGGACGGTTTTGCGACCGTTGGCCTGTGCACGGTTGGCAGCTTCGTCAAGAAGCTCGGCGAGCTTCTCGCTGGCAGCACCCGGCAGATCACTATCACAGAGGAGACCTTTCTCCTTAATAACCTCTTTCACACGGCTTTTGTAAACCAGATCGGACATAATTTTTCCTCCTTTCCACTTAATGTTTATTTACATCACTCTCGTTAACAGCTTTTTAACCATATAATCCAGATTGAATTTTACCAAGTACTTTTTGCCTTTAGAGGCATATTTTTTTCTTTTACCCCCTTTATTCCCCTTTATTTTCGAAAAATCAACAAAATGGTAGGATAAGAAAAATATAGATTCAAGAATTTTCCGGGGGATTGTATCCTCTCTGTTTGCCCGAACCTGTGGCTGGTCGTTCCGACTGCCGAGCCGGAAGCCATGATTGATGGTTTTAATTTTTAAACTGTAGTTTGCCGGGCCAGGCCCGGTAATGACAAACTGTTGGAAAGTTCTGATTGGTTGCCGAACAGTCTTTAATTAAACCGGCGGATAGTATAAAATTATTGCCCGAAATTGGAAATTTTTCAAATAAATTTATGTTTCAAATAAATTTTTAAGATAAGAAGGCAAAAAAAATGCAGGAATATCATTTATCGCCAACGTTGATGCTGGGCAGCGGTTGTCGAAAACAGTTGCCCGAAAAATTACAGGGTCAGGAAGGATCACGTGTCTTACTGGTTACCGACGAAGAGATCCGGGAGCTGGGGATACCGGCTGAAATAAGTGATATTCTGGCCGAGGCCGGCATCGAGACGAAAATTTATGACCAGGTTTCTCCCGACCCGACTACCGCCCAGGTGGCCGAGGGGCTGCAGATTTTTGTTGAAGAGGATTGCCGGATGATAGTTGCCGTGGGTGGTGGCAGTCCGATTGATTGTGCTAAAAACATTGTCTTTGCCGCCCGGGAGGGAAATTTTGGTCCTGATATTTCTTTCAAGTGGGGCCGGTTTCCTCTCATTGCAATTCCCACTACGGCCGGCACCGGCAGCGAGGTCAGTAAATACCTGGTAATTACCGACGATGAAACGGGGCAGAAGACAGTTCTCCAGGATCCCAGTTTTATCCCCAGCATAGCTGTATGTGACGCCGAATTGACCCGGTCTCTGCCGCCGAAAGTTACTGTTAACACCGGTATGGATGCTTTTTCGCACGCCATGGAAGCTTATTTATCGACAACGGCGACAGATTTTTCCGATGCCCTGGCTCGTAAAGCAATTGGAGTTATCGTTGAATATTTACCCCGGGCTTATAAAAATGGCAAGCGTGATATGCAGGCCCGGGAGGAGATGATGGAGGCGCAGATGCTTGCCGGGATGGCTTTCAGCAACTCAGGCCTCGGACTGTCTCATGCTACGGCTCATTCACTTGGTTCAGAATATGATATTCCCCACGGTCGAGCTAATTCTTTGATGTTGCCCTATGTGCTTGAATATAATTTACCGGCGGTCCAGGGAAAAGTAGCCCGCTTGTTGCCGGTTCTTGCCAGCCGCCAGGCGGGGCTTTCAACCTATCAGACAGCTCGCCAGGTGGGAGAAATTATCTGGGATTTTATTCGCAGCCTGGACATCCCCGCTTCTCTTGCCGATGCCGGAGTCAGCCGCCAGAAGTTTTCCGAGTTAGTTGATAAAGCTCTTGAAGATCCCGTGGCGGAAACCAACCCCTGTGAGGCGGATGAAGACGACATCTATAATATATATCACCGGGCTTACGAAGGAGAAAATCCTTTTAAAGAATAGTTTTTATTTGGTAGAGGAAGGTTAGGAGAATCCTGATTTTTTGCCTGCCAGTTTGAAAGTGAAAACAAGCAACCAGCAACAAGAAACGGTTTTAAACCCTTATTCTTCCATTTTCCCCAGCATTTTTATCGGACTGAGCAGCCAGGGGCGGATGTCGGGATACTGGTGGCGAAGGTAGGCATCTAAAAAACAGAGGCCCGGGAAAACTAAAAGAAAGCCTATCAAACCAAACGAAGCATAGAAAATAGCCAATCCCAGGATTAAAGTTTCCAGTCCAAAATCCCAGCGACTTTTTTCCCCACCGCCCAGCCAGTTGATAAAAGAGGGTTTTATCAGGTAATCGTCCATGGTGAAATATATCAGGAAAATAACACCAGCTATTGCTCCGCCGATTATTCCCTGCCACAGGGAAATCATTCCACTGATCAAAACGGTAGCTACCAGGGTCCCCAGGCCGGGGACAATCAGGTTGCCAAGCAGAAAAACAAGAACAAGCCCCAGGATGATTATCCCGTCAAAATGTGTAATATTGAAGCGATTGAGGGTTTCAAGGACGATCGCTATAATTCCGCCCAGCAACAGGTAATAGATACTGATAAAAAGCAAGTATTCGCCCATCAGGCGGCTGTAGGAGCTCAGGATATCAGAATATTTTTTTCCGCTTTTTTCCGCCTGGATAAATAATTTCTGGGCCGGTTCGTAAATAACGGCGCCAATACCTGTAAATAGGACAAAAGACGCCGGGAGGACAATTACTGCAAAAAAGCTGTTCAGACTGTTAAAAATCTGGCGGGCGTTCTCCATTAAAATCCGGTAAGGATCGGGTGAGTAGGTGAGTTGATCGAGAAACTGGTAGGCTTCGGGAGCTGTAGTCTGCAAAAAATCACGCACCCAGCCCTGGATGGCTGGATTGCGGGTTATTTCAAAATATAAGGGAGCCAGCAGAAAACCAAATATAAACAGGCAAAAGAGAATAAATAATTGAATAAAACAGGGAACCGCCCCCCAGGCTTTCACGGGGAAGAAAAATTTAAATAGTTTGCTGACACCTGTCAGCAAACGGCTGAAAGGATTTGTTCCCCCGTAAATTCGGTCGGTCAGCCGTTCCCAGGTATCGACTAAAAACCAGCTGTAGAGGATGCCAAGCAGTCCGAGAGCAACGAGTGTTCGAAACCCCGGTTGAAACAGAAGCGGGATGAACAGGATCAGGCTAATAGTTATTACGGCAAATTTGAGAAAGTTTTTAGCGGTTAATTTGCTGTCCATTATTCTTCCTCCAGCTGTTGCTTGAGACGTTGGCTATCTTCAATATGATTGTTCAGTTGCCGCGAGAAAGGTTTTGAGTCTATTTGTTGAGCAATGGTTTTTAGGAATCCAATCCATGGTTCGAGAATATCGTTTCCCCGGATTCTCCCACCCCAGCCCGACAGCCAGTCCCCGCTGGAAATTTTGTTAATTTCTTTTGTTTTGTCTAAAATTTCTTTCTGCAGCAAACCGGTCAGTTTCTGTTCATTTTCGTATTGATATTTTTCAGGGAATGACTGGTAGTTGGTATCTCCCACCAGTGAAATAAAGTCCTGGTAGGGTTGATTATCCCCGAACAGACCGCCCCGTTCCAGGGCTCCAATAGCCTGGCGTATTTCGGTCAGTTGTCGACGGAAGGAAAGTAGTTCAAGCCATGGTTGCGGCTCATAAGTGGCGGTAAATCCTTCAATATCCCTGGCTTTTTCCAGACCGTTTTTCAAATTTTTATGGATTGAGATTAGTTCTTCAGCCGGCCGGGCGTCTTCTTTGGTTTGAACAGTCCAGTCGATAGCTGTAGCAGTTAATTTATTATAAGTATCTTCCATTTCTGTTAGCAGGTGGCTGTAGAGCAGCTGAAGCAATTTGTCGTTGTTTTGAAAATTGTTCAGCCAGCTGTGGATGCGGTTGCTTAGTTGTTTGAGGTTAGTTTCCAGCAGCAGTTTTCGTCGGGGGACAGATAGCGTGTTGATAATTTCAGTGAGCCGGTCGAAATTATTTTTCTGCCTCTGAAACAGGTTTATATTTGATTGAAAATTGTCGTAAATTTTTTCTGAATCCAGCGTAATTTTTTCAATCAGAGCGCTGTAAAAAGCTATTTTTTCCGGTTGGCCGGCCAGCTCCTCGGGAAGTTCGGACAGGGTTGTCAGCTCTTCCAAACGAGAAATAACAGGTTCGATATCACCCGGGCCCGGGGACTGAAGAAGCTTAATTATTTCAAATTTCAGGCGGGAAAAACGCTGGCTGCGCAGTGCCAGGAGTGTATTATTTTTCCATTTTTCTGAAATTTTATCCAGTTCAATAATCTGGTTGATTTCTTCGATTTTATTAACAATTTCAGTATAGATCTGCTGTCCCTCCCGATCCACCGGTTGGAAGTCGGGGGAACTAAGGCGGGCCAGTGAATTGTTTATAAAAGATTTAATCATAATTTTCCAGCCGCTAAAGTTGGCGGATTCTATCTTCTCATCAACCCGGTCAAGTAGCTGGCGGAGATCTGAGTAATTTTTGTTTTCCAGGCTGGAGTTTAGCTGGGCATAGGTTTCTGAAATATTTTCCAATAAATTCTGTTGTTCTTTAATCTGTTGGCTTCCGCCGGGAAAGGCTTCCAGGGTTAGTTTCAGGTCCTGTATTTTTTGTTCTACCAGCTTGAAATCCGACTTAAATTTTTCAGCGGCCGTTAATTCGTGGTAAAGCTGGATTAAGTGGTTTTTTGCCTGCTGGCGGATAGCTCCTGTATTTTCAGTTATAAGGAGAGGGCGAACAGCCTGGGAGTTCTGGATTTTGTTTTCAACCGTTCTCAGGGCGGCCAACTCATTATTTATCCGGTCGGGAGGTATTGAATTAAATTTTTCTGTTTGGTATAAAACATTTTGTACGGCCCGGCTGTACCAGCGGTGTAAATCTTTTTTAAAATTATCCTGGAAATTATCATAGGTCTCAAGAAATTGCTTGTGCTTGTTCCAGGGGGCCACCTCAAGATAATTTTCAATGTTACTGTTCAGTTTGCTGTATACTTCTACCAGTTTATCAAGCTGTTCTACAAAAATAGTCAGTCCCAATCGCCCGCGATCGCCAAGCTCGGGCCAGGTCTGCAGGTACTGGCTTATCCACCGGCTGGAAATTTCCACTGCCGGAGCATAAATTTCCGAACATTCAGTTTTGTAAATATTCTGACAGGTGTATTGATCGCCGTATATTTGACCGTAATCTCTTATTGTTTCCCCCACCAGCCCTGCCGGGCCAATATAAGCTTCAATCCCTTCGGCCGGGTGAAAAGGCAGGTTATCAAGTTTTTTAACCCGTTGAATATCTTTCAGCAAAAGAGTGGTTAATCTTTCCGGGTGGGGGAAGACTCTTTTTAGCTGGGGATTGGAAAGCAGCTGTTTGTATTGTGAGAAAAATCCCGTGTCTTCAGTGTTTTCACTGTCAATTGGTACATTTTTTACGGTTGCCCGGTGGATTGTAAAAAGAGCACTGCGCAGCTGCTGTTTACTGTTTTCATCTATTTTATCACGTGCTGAAAGTTTGTGAAGAATCTGATTCGAATTTTTATAGAGGCGGGGAGAAAACGATTGTTGTTCAAAATGGTCACTTATTGCAATAAACTCTGTAACCGGGTTCCCCAGGAAATCTTTGAACCGTTCGGCTACCGGTTGGCCGTAGTAATAACCAGAAACTATTAATAAAATCAGAGGTAAAATCAGCAAAAACAGGTTTAATAATACGGACCAGAAACGGCGCAATAGTTTCATTTACCTGCCACTCCCCGAAAAAACTTCTGCCCTGATTTCTAAGATAATTGCAATTCCTGCTGGGTTGGACCTTCAGTTTCTTCTTCGGTCCAGTTTGTCTCCACTATAAAATAATCTATATCCTCCCGGGCTCCATGTCCAGCGAGTTGTGAGCGACTGCTGAATTCGGTTATTTTTCCTTTCCGGGCGGCCCGGGGGTTGGAACTTACCGTTACGTGCTCGAGCTTGTCGCCATTGGAGGGTTTGATAAGGTAACGGCCTTTCCCGCCCCGGTTCTGGGTGGGGATGTCGTCCACCGCCAGGGCGGCGCAGGTATTGCCCCCCTGGAGGAGTAAATATTCTCCCGGCCGGCAGAGAGCAGCCCCGGCCAGTTTAGCTTCACCTTTCCGGGCGATGACTCCCCGTGCATTTCTGCTCATTGTTCGCAACTCGTCCGCTTCAAATTTAAGGCCCTTGCCATTTTGAGCAACAGCCACTATGTTTGCCGCTTTTCGCCCGGGGAGAGCCTGGATTACTTCGTTGTTTTCTTCTTTGAAATTAATATATTTGATACCGCTGGGCCGGATGTCGGTAAGATTCTCATTCCCTTCGATTTCCATCTTTTTCACGTAACCGTTGCGGGTAAATACATACACTTCCCGGGCTCGGCCGGGGACTACTCCCGCCACTTCTTTTATATTTGAATTAATCTGCTGGAGTGGGGCACCTCTTTCGTCCCGAAAATCAGTCGGGATTTCTGAAGCGCGGAAGCTGTAAACTGTTCCCTGGCGTCCGAAAACAAGAAATTCGTCCAGCGAACGGGTATGAATAAATTGCCGGGGAGGAACCGGCAGATCTTCAATTGCTTTATCTTTGTGATCCCGGCGTAAATAGTTGTTGGGATAAATGGAAACTGTTACCGGTTTATTTTCCCGCAGATCGTCAGCTTCAAGCTCGAGTTCTTCGTGTTCAATTGAAGTGCGCCGTTGATCTCCATAAGTGTCCCTGATTGTTCTGTACCATTTTTTCAGGACATTTCCTCTTTCCTTTTCCGAATTGAGAAGATTTTCATAATACTCAATATCTTCCAGCAGCTGTTCCTTTTCCTTCTCAATCTCAATCTGTTCCAGTCCGGTTAACGAACGAATTCTTCGGTCCAGGACCGCCTCCGCCTGCGGCTCACTCATCTCAAACTCGTGCTGCAGGGCAACGGAAGCTTTTGGGCCCGTGTCGGATTGTTTTACAATCTCAATCACCCGGTCAATGTCAATCAGGGCTTTAAGCAGTCCGCGGACTATATGCAGGCGATCTTCGGCTTTTTCTTTTCTCTTTTTTGTATTTCTAATCAGTACTTCTTCCGCAAACTGGTTGTACCGGTTGAGCATCTCCCGCAGGGGCATAACAACCGGTACTCCGTCGTTAAGAACAAGAAATGAACATCTCTGCTGTTTCTTTAAGGAAGTTTCTTCGTAGAGATTGTTAAGAATTACTTCTGGATTTTTTTTCAGCCGGCATTCCACCACCACTCGCAAGCCCTGGCGGTCCGATTCATCCCGGACAGTTGAAATCCCCGGATCTTTGTCCGATTTTGCCAGGTCGACCATTTGATCAATTAAACGGGATTTCGGGACATTGTAAGGAAGCTCCTCAATGACAATAGCTCCCCGCTCGGGCGAAATTTGTTCAATATGACAGCGCCCGGCAATCTGGATCCGACCACTGCCGGATTCGTACAGTTCTTCCAGTTCTTCTTTTTCGGCAAATACCACGCCCCCGGTGGGAAAATCCGGCCCCTGTACTTCTTCCAGGAGAGTGGAGTAGTGAGCGTTGGGATGATCGATCAGGTGGATGGTGGCCTCTAAAATTTCTTCCAGGTTATGGGGCGGAATATCAGTGGACATTCCAACTGCGATACCGCTGGCTCCATTAACAATAACATTGGGGAAGGGAACTGGGAGGGCTTCCGGTTCTGTGGTGGAGCCGTCAAAGTTGTCCTGCCAGTCAACACCGCTGCCGGCGGGCTTGAGCCGCTGGAAAAATTCTTCTGCCAGTTCGGTCAAGCGGGCTTCGGTGTAACGCATTGCCGCCGGCGGATCCCCGTCAATAGAGCCAAAATTACCCTGGCCGTCCACCAGGGGGTAGCGGAGGGTGAAATCCTGGGCCATCCGGGCCAGGGCGTCGTAAACGGCCCGATCACCGTGCGGATGGTATTTCCCCAGGACTTCCCCCACCGTGCGGGCACTTTTCTTGTGCTGGGAATCCGGAGTTAAATTCTGTGTCCACATACTGTAGAGAATTCGGCGCTGGACCGGTTTTAACCCGTCGCGAACGTCCGGGATCGCCCGGTCGGTTATTACACTCATTGCATATTCGGTGTAAACTTCAGGCAGATATTCATCCACAGCCTGGTTTCTTATTCGGTGAGAATCTTTATCCATCTAATTGTCCTCCACGTAAACAGTTAAAAAGTTTGAAAGTTAAAAAGTTATAAAGTAAAAACTGAAGTCAAACATCTATTTTGTCCCAGACCCCGCGGGCTTTTTCCCTGATAAGTTGTTTGCGGGGTGATACTTTTCTTCCCATGCAGACGCTGACTGATTTGTCAGCTTTTTTTGCATCTTCAATATCAATTTGGATCAGCTTGCGAGTTTCCCGCTGCATGCTTGTCTGCCACAGTTCTTCGGGATTCATCTCCCCCAGGCCCTTGAACCGGCGGACATCGCCTTCTTCCAGCTCCTCGGGCAGTTCGTAGAGGTACTGGATGTCATCCCCGGTTTTGTAGTAATAAAGGGGGGGATCGGCCATGTAGAGGCGACCTTCTTCAATAATTGGAGTTAAATAACGGTAAAAAAGTGTAAGCAATAGACTCTGGATGTGCAGCCCGTCAACGTCGGGGTCAGACATGCAGATAATTTTTCCGTAGCGCAGATCCCGGATGTCAAAATCCTCGCCAATTCCGGTGCCCACGGCGGTGATAATCGAGCGAATTTCATTATTTTTAAGGAAAGTGTTCGGACTGGATTTCTCCACGTTTTTGATTTTACCTTTCAGGGGCAGCACCGCCTGGAACTGGCGGTCCCGGGCCTGTTTGGCGCTTCCACCGGCAGAATCCCCCTCGACAATGAATAGTTCCCCCTCTTCAACATCACTGGAAACACAGTTGGCCAGTTTGCTGGACAGGGACATGCTTACGTCCTGGTTGGCGTCCCGGGCAACGTCCCGGGCCCGCCGGGCAGCTTTGCGGGCTTTAGCCGCATCACGAGCTTTGCCGACCAGTTTTTCAGTTTCCTTGGGATGCTGGGATAAAAAGTTATACAGTGCATCGTAAGTGGAACGGGAAACTGCGCTGCGAACCTCGGGATTTCCCAGTTTTGCTTTGGTCTGTCCTTCAAATTGTGGTTCGGGAATTTTCACCGACACTACCGCCACCAATCCTTCCCGAAGGTCGGTCCCTTCAAAATTATTTTTTTCTGACTCAGAAACTTCTTTCACAGCTCGAGTTAGAGCGGTCCTGAAGCCCTGGACATGGGTGCCCCCGGAAATGGTTTTTATATTGTTGGCGTAACCGACCACTTTTTCCGTATGTCCGTTGGGATCGTAGTTGAAGCAGACCTCCAGCTGGATGTCGTCTTCCCCGTCGTCCAACTGGAATGGTTCGTCCCACATTCTTTCCCTTTCTTCCAGCAGGTGATCAAGGTAGTCGGGAAGACCTTCCTCGGAATGATATGTCTGCTGGAAAGGTTCTTCCTCCCTTAAATCCTGGAAATTAAACGTAACTTCGGGAAGCAGGTAGGAAAGTTCGCGCAACCGTTCGCTTATCTGGGAGCGATCTATGCGAATGTCAGGGAAAATTTCAGGATCAGGTTTAAACGTAATCCGGGTCCCGGTTTTGCGAATATTTTTTTCTTCTATTTGTACTTTCCCCTGGGGGATACCTTCCCGGTAGCTCTGGCGGGCAATTTTATTGTCCCGGCGCACTTCAACTTCAAATTCTTTGGCCAGGGCGTTTACAACAGATGCTCCCACCCCGTGCAATCCCCCGGAAGTTTTATAGGCCTGGTCGTCAAATTTACCGCCGGCATGCAGTTGAGTCATAACAACTTCGATTGATGAAACACCTTCCTGTTCGTGTTCATCAATGGGGATTCCCCTGCCGTCATCGGCAATTGTTACCCGGTTATCTTCTTCAAGGATTACCTTGATTTCCTCGCCGTGGCCCATTCCCGCTTCATCAACAGCATTGTCGATAAGCTCCCAGACAAGGTGGTGGACACCGTCGGGACCGGTTGTTCCGATGTACATTGCCGGTCTTTTGCGAACATGTTCAAGGTCCTTTAGAACCTGGATGTTTTTACCTGTATAATCTTCACTCACAGAAATTCACTCCATTATGCTGCCAGTAATATTTATAAATGATTATTTCCTTAAAACGTAATTTATGGGATTTTAACTTATTGATTAGACGGATAATTTGACCAGTTGTAACTGAATAAACTAATTATCAACCTTAATATTGTATATTCTAAGCCAGGTTTTGCCCAGCAAAAGGTCTTATTTCCAGGGGGAAGCCAGTGATTTTGATTTTAAACGGAAAAGGCTTGTTATCTGCGGAAAAATACCGTAAATTATTATCCAAACTAAAAACTGTATCGTATAATGTTTGGCTTAAGGATTCAGTGGATTCCTTGAGCTAATTTAAATTATATAGAGGTGTGATTATTATGGGAGCTAAACAAACACAGACCCTATCCGTGCTGGTGGAAAATAAGTCCGGCGTGCTGGCCCGAATTGCCGGATTATTCAGTGGACGGGGGTTTAATATTGCCTCTTTAACGGTGGGGGAGACAGTTGACCCCGAGGTTTCCCGGATGACAGTTGTTGTTGAAGCCGATGAAAGAACTCTGGAGCAAGCCGTTAAACAACTACGTAAATTAATTGTAACCATCAAGGTGGAAGATTTTTCTGATCGCGACTATGTAAGTTCCGAGCTGCTGGTGGCCAAGGTTTCAGCTCCGCCCGCCCGCCGGGGAGAAATTTTTGATATTGCCGAAGTTTTTAATGGTAAGGTGGTTGATCTTGACCACGATACCGCCACTATTAGATTTGTCGGAGAACCGGATCTGATTAACGATGCCCTGGATATGTTAGAACCTTATGGTGTAAAAGAAACTGCTCGAACCGGCTCGGCGGCGCTGGCCCGGGCTTAAATAGCTTATTTTTAAATAATTTTAACCTAAATTGTGGAGTTTTTATGTGAAATGTGGAAATAACATAATTCTCTGGCTCATTCTCGCAGCCCTCCCGGTCGCACTCAAGAATGAGAAAATAAGATATTCAATTTCTTTATTTCTGGAATTGTACAATTTGGATTTGAAATAATAACTATTAACGGAGGTTTTGGCCAATGGCTAAGAAGTATTACGACGAAGATGCTAACCTGGATGAACTTAAAGATGAGACTGTTGCTGTAATTGGTTACGGCAGCCAGGGTCATGCTCACGCCCAGAATTTAAGGGACAGTGGACTTGACGTGGTGGTTGCCGAAGTAGAAGGAACTCCAAACTACAAAGCGGCAGTAAACGACGGTTTTGAACCGCTGAGCGCTTCGGAAGCTGCTCAGAAAGCTTCGGTAATTGCTCTGCTGGTTCCCGATGAAGTGCAGAAAGATGTTTATGAAAATGAGCTGGTTGATCACCTGGAAGACGAAGATATGCTAATTTTTGGTCATGGTTTTAATATTCGGTTTTACCAGATAGAACCGCCCGAAAACGTGGACGTGGTTCTTGTGGCTCCAAAAGGTCCCGGCCATGTGGTTCGCCAGATGTATGAAGAAGGCGTTGGCGTCCCCAATTTGCTGGGAGTTAACCAGGACTATTCCGGTCGGGCAAAAGATCGCGGGTTGGCTTATTCCAAGGGGATTGGCGGGACCCAGGCCGGCGTCCTGGAAACCACCTTTAAGGAGGAAACGGAGACGGATCTTTTTGGTGAACAGGTTATTCTCTGCGGTGGATTGACTCACCTGATCAAGGCTGCTTTCGAAACTCTTGTTGACGAGGGCTACCAGCCGGAAGTTGCTTATTTTGAATGTCTGCATGAACTTAAATTGATCACCGACCTTATTTATGAGTCCGGTATCCAGGGCATGCGTTATTCGATCAGTGACACGGCTGAATACGGGGATCTGACTCGCGGTCCCCGGGTGATAGATGAGGAAACCAAGGAAGAGATGAAAGAAATTCTTTCTGAAATTAAATCCGGTGAATTTGCCCGCGAATGGTTGACTGAAAACCAAACCGGTCGCCCGGTTTTTAAATCTTTGCGCGAAAAACATGCCAGTCACGAGGTCGAAGATGTCGGCCGAGAAATTCGCGGAATGATGGATTGGCTGGAAGACCGTTTTGAGGAGTAGAAATTGAGATTATTTTTCGTCCGCCCATGTTTTGAAGATGAATTTTTAGTAGGTTTGCCCGGGGGAGAACTGCAGTGAAATTTAGACCACAGGTTTTTCCGTGGCTGGCAGGGACAGGCGTGCCGGCCCTGTTTTTTTACGGGGGCTGGTTATTTTACGGCCACTGGTTGTTTCTGGCTGGATTTGTTTTGTTTGCCGTGCTGACTGTATTTTTAGTTTACTTTTTTCGTGATCCTTCCCGAACGCCGGCAACAGAAGCTGAAAATAGCTGGCTGGCTCCGGCCGATGGTGTGGTGCAGGCGGTGGAGCAGCTTGAGGATGACCGCAGCCGGATAGTGATTTTCTTGTCGATATTTAACGTTCATATCAATCGGATGCCGGTTGCCGGTACAATTGAGGAGATTAACTATACTCCGGGAGATTTTTTGCCGGCTTATCGGGAAGGAATTGAGGAAAAAAACGAACGTAATGCTATTTTGTGCCGGGATGATAACAGTCGCAAATTTGAACTCCATCAGATTGCCGGAGTATTAGCCCGGCGCATTTATTGCTGGTTGGACGAAAATTATTCGTTTTTTCGGGGGGAGCGCTGCGGTATGATTGCTTTGAGCTCCCGGACGGATCTTGTCCTGCCAGCCGGGGTTGAACCTGTGGTTGAAACAGGGGCTGTAGTGAGAGCGGGAGAAACTGAAGTAGCGCGCGGATAAATCTATCAGATATCTTTGGTTAAAAAAGGGTCAAATATATGTTTGATAATCGTCTTAAAAAAGGTATATATTTTATTCCGTCCCTGCTTACCATGGGGAATATCCTCTGCGGTTTTTTTGCTATTATCAGTTCTTTTATTGGCAACTGGATGTATGCCGGTATAGCTATTGGTGTTGCTTTTTTGCTTGATGGCCTGGACGGTCGAATTGCCCGACTCACTGATACCGAAACGGATTTTGGACTGGAACTTGATTCTCATGCAGATTTACTTTCGTTTGGTGTGGCTCCGGCGGTGCTTGCTTATACTCGCTGGTTATACCTGAACGAGCGTCTGGGCATTTTGCTTGGATTTCTCTTTACCTGTGGCGCTGCCCTGCGCCTGGCCCGGTTTAACGCTCATGATGTAAAAGAAGATTCGATGGATTATTTTAACGGTTTTCCTACGCCGGCGGCCGCCGGAGTGGTGGTTTCCCTGTATTTTCTGGAATATATTTTTTACATACAATCGGTCCAGGTTTCCGAGCAGGTTTACCAGATATATATTCATCATGCTATTCCCGTGGTTATTCTGATACTTTCCTACCTTATGCTCAGTAACCTGCGTTATCCTTCCTTTAAGGATATAACATTTGTAGAAGAGCATCCTTTTGGGGTGCTGTTTGTCCTCCTGTTTTTTATATTTGCCGCTGTTCTTAACCCTTTGCTTATGTTTTCCCTGTTTTTCCTCTTCTATTTATTGACCGGTTTTTTAAATGTGGGCCGCCTGGTTAAATGGCTTGTGGAAGTTCGTCGCCGCAATAACGGTAACTAAACTTATGAAGTTTATTTCTATATGAATATTTCGGTCTAGAAAAGGGATTGCAAATTGAAAAACATTGTTGAACTGATCACTTCTTTATCCTCTTATCCCGACCAGGGCATTACTGCTTACCGCTCGGATAAAAAAATAACTTTGAGTTATCCTGAATTTTCTGAACAAATATTAAAACTGGCGGCCGGACTGCAAAAATACGGTTTAAACGAAGGAGACCGGGTAGCAATAATTGGTAAAAATTCTATTGACTGGCTGGTAGTTTGCCTGGGTGCAATAGCCGCCGGCGTCACCGTGGTTCCTCTCAACCAGGACCTTAATGAAGAAGAACTCTCTACAGTTCTCGAGGACAGTACTCCGGCTCTTATTTTTACCGATGGGGAATATGCCGGGGGGTTAAGATCACTTGAGGTAGAACTACCGGAGATTTATTTTCTTTCTTCTGAAAAAAATAAAGAGAAGAACTGGCGGGAAATTCTTGCGGATCAGCCACTTACTTCCGCCCAATTGTCCGCTGTGGACCCGGCGGTTATTTTTTATACTTCCGGGACTACGGGCCGCCCGAAAGGCGTCCCCCTCACTCACCAGAACTTAATTTTTTCTATCCGGTCTGTAAAAAATGCAGGGATTGTAAACAGTAAGGACAGAGTTCTTTTGCCCCTTCCCCTTTATCACGTATATCCCTTTGTTGTTGGCACACTTACACCGCTGGCCCTGGGGTTGTCGGTCGTATTTCCCGCTTCCTTTACCGGCCCCGATATTGTTCAGGCTTTAACCGACAGTGCAATAACGGTAATCATTGGGGTTCCCCGGCTCTATAGAGCCCTGGTTGAGGGAATAGAAGAAAGAATTGAAAAGAGTAAATGGCCGGTCCAGCGGTTACTGCGGGGGTTATTATTATTAAGCGGATTTTTGCGTCGCAAATTTAACATTAGCCTGGGAAAAATATTACTTACCCCTCTGCACAGGCGAATAGCGCCCCGGTTGAGAATGCTTGCTTCCGGCGGAGCGGCCCTGGATGAGGAGCTTGCCTGGAAGCTGGAAGCCCTGGGATGGGAAGTAAACACCGGTTATGGTTTGACGGAAACCTCACCCCTGCTTTCCCTTAATCTTTCTCATTATAATAATTTTGGTTCCGCGGGGAAACCACTGCCGGGAGTGGAGATTAAAATTGATTCTGATCCTGTGCCGGAATCAGCAGCTGAGGAAGGTTGGGGGGAGGTTCTTGCCAGGGGGGGGAATGTTTTTTCTGGTTATCGCAATTTACCGGAAGAAACTGAGTCTTCTTTTACGGGGGAGGGCTGGTTTAGAACGGGAGACATGGGAAAACGGGGAGTGGATAATTTTTTATATCTCCAGGGTCGTGTTTCGACCATGATAGTTACTGAAAGCGGGAAAAATATTCAGCCGGCTCATCTGGAGGATATTTACGGAGAGAGCGAGGTTATAGAGGAAATAGGAGTGCTGGCGGATGAAAGGA
Organism: bacterium; assembly: GCA_051744565.1. Classification (GTDB taxonomy): domain Bacteria; phylum T1Sed10-126; class T1Sed10-126; order T1Sed10-126; family T1Sed10-126; genus CAZKRS01. Next base: position 1,943 of record JBNJDC010000004.1, on the reverse strand, counting down.
AACTGGCTGCCCTGGTGGTCCCTGACCTCGAGCAGCTTCAACACCGGGGCGAAAGTGATGTCCGGGCGGGGATTGAAGCCCAGCTTAAAAAAATAGGACGGGAGTTGCCCGAATATCAGCGTCTGTCTGATTTTGAGATCTCTTATGATGAAATTCCCAGGACAAGACTGGGGAAAATAAGGCGACATCTCCTGGAAAAAATGTATATAGAAGCTAAAGAGAATACTTCCGGGGTGTCCACCGGGAGCCCGTGTCCGGTCGAGCAGATGGAAGAGGAGGATCGAAAAATCCTGGAGGATGAGGCCGCTCGAAAAGTCTGGGACTGGCTGGCTGATAAATACTCTAATCAACAGTTAACTCCGGCGACCGATTTCCAACTTGAATTGGGCGTTGATTCCCTGCAGTGGGTTGACTTTACACTGCGAATCGAAGAGCTGGTTGACGTTCAACTTACGGAAGAACAGGTTGGGGAAATTCAGATTGTACGTGATTTGCTCCGCGAAGTGGCGAAAAAACAGACAGCAGGTAGGGGGGGGAATCAAAAAGAGGTTAATCCCCTGGAAAAACCGGAAGGATTTTTAAATGATGAACAGAAAAAATGGCTTCAGTCCCGTAACCTCTTTCACCGGCTGCTGAACGGCGGCTTTTACTGGTTAAATCGAGTATTGATGAAAATAGTTTTTCGTATTCAAGTTTCGGGGGGGAATAATATTCCCAACGATCAAAATTTTGTTCTGGCCCCCAATCACGTCAGCTATTTTGATCCATTCTTTCTTGGCGCGGCCCTGGAATATGATACGATGTACCGGACACACTGGGCAGCCTGGCGGCAGGCGGCATTTTCCAATCCACTGTTTCGGTTGGGATGTCGGATGGCCGGCGTGGTTCCGGTGGATCCGCTTAATAATCCGGCTTCCAGCCTGGCTTACGGGGAAGCTATTCTCCGGAAAGGGTGGAACTTAGCCTGGTTTCCGGAGGGGCGACGTTCTCCCGACGGGCAGCTGCAGGATTTTCAGCCCGGATTGGGTATTTTATTGAAAAATCGTCAGACTTCCGTTATACCGACCTATATAGAGGGGGCGGAAAAAGTTCTACCGCCGGGACGAAAGATACCAAAATTTCACCGGGTGAAGATAACTTTTGGTGAGCCGGTTTCTCCGGAAATTTTAGCCGAAGAAGGTGAAGGCGAGCTGCGTGAAAAACGAATTATCAGCGCCCTGAGGAGCCGGGTGCTTGGTTTAGCGCGGGATTGATCAAAAAACAGGTAGACAGGAACCATGGATGAGTAATTTATAATCAGGAGGTTATTAAGATGGGAGTTTATTTACTGGCAACGGATGATTCGGACCCCTCCCACCGGGCGCTTGATTATATGAAGAAAATATTAAGTCCGGATGAGGACGAAGTAATTGTTCTTTCCGTCGTGGAGGAGGTCAGCGGGGATATTTATAACGAAGAGGTTAATCCGGTGAATATTCAGATAAAATTAAGCGAAAAGGCTGAAGAGACGACCAGTTCAGCCGCTGAAAAACTGGAAGAGGCCGGGTTCACCGTTTCAACAGAGGTTTTGACCGGCGTCCCCGGAGAAGAGATATGTGAACTGGCCCGTGAACAGGAAGTGGACGGAATTTATATGGGCCGGCGAGGAAGGGGAGCAGTTGGTGAGTTTTTGTTGGGCAGCGTCAGTAATTATGTTCTGCACCATGCCCCCTGTCCGGTGACTATTGTTTCTGAACAGCCGGAGTAGTTTTATTTTTTACCTAAATTGAGCGATTTTTATGCTTGATCAGGAGATAACATAATTCTCTGGCTCATTCTCCCAAACGATGTTTGGATGGGATGCACAACGTTTAATGGCCATAACCATATAGTTTGCAAGCGATGTTCAGGCTGTATACGCCACCGGAGGCTCTCCGGGCCAGGCTGCTGTGAGGAATGTATAT
>JBNJDC010000003.1:0-19700 GCA_051744565.1 bacterium | reverse complement strand
TGGAAAAAAAACGAAGGTGATCAAGTGGAAAAAGGTGATGTTCTGGCTGAATTAGAAACTGACAAAACCGCAATGGATCTGGAAGCGGAGGACAGTGGAGTGTTGCTTTCACAAATTGTACAAGCGGGGGAGGAAGTGCCGCCGGAGCAGTTGATTGCTGTGATTGGTGAGGAAGGTGAGGATGTCAGTCAAATTTTGGAGAAGAAAAGTTCAGCGGCAGAACCGAAAAAGGAAGAAAAGTCCGCTTCAGAGATGTCAGAGATGGATACTGATAGCGGGGAGGAAAACAAAAATTCTGTTGGGAAAGATGATATTCAAGACAATAATTTTTCTTCCGCGGATATTAAAACAGAAAAGGAGAATGAAGAGCAACAGGAGCCGGAAAATAGAAGTAATTTCTCGTCTCGCGGGGAAGTGAGAATTTCTCCGGTGGCGCGAAAAATTGCTCAAGAACATAATCTCGATATTAGTCGCCTCCGGGGATCGGGCGCTGAAGGTCGGATAGTTAAAGAAGATGTAGAAAAAGTTCTTGAAGAAGAATTTTCTCCCGGGAGCCAGGAAAAAATTGAGAACGAGGAATCAAATCTAAAATCTGAAAAAATTAAATTAAAAGATGTTGCCAGCCCGTCAGAAATTACAGGTGAAAAACCAGGGGGATATGGTCCCCTGTTTTCCCTGCAGGAGGAGATTAACTTAAGCCGGCTTGTTGAAGTGAGGGGTGAACTTGCCCGGGTTGGGCGCAATATTTCGGTTGAGGATTTCATTTTTACTGCAGTTGCTCGAACTCTCACTTCTGTACCTCAGTTGAATGCCACCTTTGAAGAGGATTTCATCCAACGTTATGACCGGGTGAATTTAATGTTTGAAGTTGTCGGTGCAAATGTAGAAGTTAAGCCCACGATTGATTCAGCAGATAAGAAAACAATTTCGGAAATTCATGAGGAAAGAAGCCGGTTGGTTGAAAGGGCAAAAAACGGGGAAATTCAGCCCGGGGAAGCCCGGGGAGGAACATTCTCTGTGGGCACAGCTGGTTATAATGTGGATTATTATTCAGCCGTCTTCAGTCCGCCCCGGGTTGGTATACTCTCCACCGGAGCTATTAAAGAAAAACCGGTGGTTGAAGATGGCACTGTAAAAGCGGGCTATCGGATGGGGGTTATTTTAAGCTGCGATCAACGGGCTGTTACCGGTGCTCAGGCGTCCGAATTTTTGCAGAAATTTCAAAAATTTATGGAAAATCCCGTTGGACTGGTGTAGTAACCGTTTAGTTTTGTGGGTTACGAGTCCTCGCGTGTTTTTACCGGATGTTTTTTAACTGTTTTTATTATTTTGCCAGCGAGAATTTAAAAATTATGATTTTTACTTTCACACTTTCATTTCTTTGTATTTTCACACTTACCACGGGGGGATAGCCAATGCAGACTGTTAAACAGTATTACCAGGATCCGGACGTTCAGGAGCGGATGCTCGAGTATTGTGGATCTTCTACCGGCAGTCCGGAGGATATAACAGCCTGTTACATGGTTGGGTTTGGTCCGGCTCTTGCCCGCCGTCAGCGGCCTTTTGAGTCGGCCCCGCCCGACTGGGGTTTTGATTGGTTTATTGAAGAAGGGCTGGATGTTTTTCGTTCCACGTGGGATTTTGAGTCTATGCTCTGTATCTTTGACGTGGAGTATGTAAATCATGACGACCCGACGATGATGTATAGAAATCCCGAGTACGGGTTCAGCCGGCTGGAACCCCTTATTGAAATCGCCCGGGATTTTTTCGATAGTTACGGCCTGGAACCAATGATATTGATTACCGGTCAGGGTTATCATTTCTCTTTCCGGATTTCAAAAAAGTCTTCCCTTTACAGTCGTCTGGTGCAGACAGGAACTGTTTTACCATCACTGGCCGGCAAATATAACGAACAGGAGCCGGAATTGCCCGTGGAAGAGGGAGCGGCCTATGATGGAGTTGGACGGATGTTTGAATATATTGCCGCTCATTTTATCAAAGAAGCAAGTTCTATCTGCGGGATACCGCTTACAATCGGGGATCCCGTTCCCGGACCGGCGTATAACGGGCGCGAGCAGATAAATCTTGATTTAAGTGCTTTTGCCGATCCGCTGTATATGCGGGATGTCCGGGTGCCCTTCAGTTCCCACCAGAAACATCGAGTATATGTCCATAAAGTGGGGGATTACATCCGCCGGACCATTCCGCCCCAGTATACAATACCCCGTAAGGATTTACGTTTACGCCAATTACTTGATATGCGTCGGGATCCGGCTGCGGTCCAGGAATATGCGGGGGAGGTATCCTGTGAAATACCTGAAGTTTCCCCGGGATTTGCCCGGATGTATGAGGATTACCTGGAGTCCGACCTCCATGCAGCCCACCAAAAATATGACCGGGGATACCAGGATCCGCATTATTTCTGGGAGGAAACTTATGACCAGATACAACCGGATGAGCTTCCCGATTGTTTGGGGGAATCGCTCCGGGTGCCGAACCCGCGATTGCTGGAACCGACACATATCCAATCGTTTACCCGCTGGTTTTATGACCGGGGCTGGCATCCCCAGGATATAGCCGGACTATTGCGCAGTAAATACGAGCGTAATTATCACTGGAATGAGGACTGGTATCATTATGATGCTGCAACCCGGGCGGCGGTCTGGGTCAGATTTTATTATTCACTGATTGAAACGGGAATTGATAATTATACGGATATGAACTGTGTTTCCTTCCAGGAACGGGGAATCTGCACCGGGTCGTTCTGTGGCTGGAATGTGGGAGAACGGCCGGAAAAATGAAATCGATAGGATTTAACAGCGGTATTCGCTTCGACTGGCATGTCCTTGACGTCCTGGCGGTTTTTGAAAAGATGCAGGTGGAAACCGTAGAGCTGTGGGGAGCGCCGCCCCATGCTGATTTGACCAGCGGTCGGCTTATTCGCCGGCTGGGGGAAATGCAAAGAAATAGCTGTTTTGATATTGTGGCTGTGCATCCGCCCGCCCGGGGAAAGTGGAATATAACTGCTAAAAAGGAAAAAGAACGGCTTGGTGCAATAAATTTATTAAAAAAAATTATGGATAATTTACTGCAGATCGGGGTGGAAAAGATAGTCCTTCACCCCGGAGAGCACCGGGGAAGTTCGGCGGCTGAAGATAAGGAATTACTTGTTCGGTCCGCCGACAGTATTGAGCGATTGCTTGAGCATATTGGGAATCGGTCGCAAAAATTATGTGTAGAAAATACTTTACCTCATCATGTAGGAGGTCGACTGGATGATCTGTTGTGGCTGGAGAAAAATGTCACGGGGGAATTTTATATAACTTTTGATACTTCTCATGCTTCGCTGGGGAAAACGCCGCCGGTGGAATATATTGAAGCGTTCGGAAAGAAAATCCGCCACACTCATCTAAGCGACAACCGGGGTGGGGAGGACGATCACTGGCCTCCTGGCGAAGGGAATGTTAATTTTCCTGAAGTATTGCGTAAACTGGCAGAAAAATCTTACCTTGACTACTGGATGCTGGAGGTTCTACGTTCCCCGGGGATCGACCGGCTGGAAGAACTGTTAGAGCATACCAGGAATAAATTCAATCAACTGGTAAAAAAAACTTTCCAGCGTCCCCACGGTCGGCGATCTTCCCGCGCTTAAATTAAATACCCTTTTAAGTTAATGCTGGCCCACAGGCGAACGTTAATTGATAATCTCCTCCAGGACCCGGCCCTGGGCCTGCAGATGGCGGTCGGGATCCAGTCCCAGGATGGAGAGGACTGTTGGAGCAATATCCACGTTTTTCGACGATTCTAATTTTTTATTTTCTGCGAAATCTTCACCCACGAACACGTGAGGTACCTGACGATTAACCTCCGTTGTTCCCCCATGTTGCCCCCGGGAGGTGAAGCCCACGGTATATGCTGGTTTTACATCAATGAAAAATTCGCCGGTGCGGGGCGGATTGTAATAATTGAGTTCGGATAGAGTTCCGTCCAGGCCGGGAAGGTCATGCTCGGAATAAATATTTTGAATCCAATCCTTATCTTTTATAATTTCATAGGCTTCTTCCACACGGTCTTTGTTACGAATATAAAGGGAAAAAGCTGCGCCTCCCCGGCTCATCGCTGAATGTTCTATATTAGCTTTCCCCAGTTCGGGAATATCAGGTTCATCCATACCGGAGTCCAGGATGGTGTTTTCCGGGTTTACAATCTGGGTGAAACCGTGGTCACTGGCAAAAATAATCGTATGTTTTTTAAAATAGTTGCCTTCCTCCAGGAAATTCAAAAATTCACCGATGTGACCGTCGGCTTTTTTTATAGTTTCCCGGTAAGCTTCAGTATATTCTGGTTCGACTCCATGCTGGTGGCCGACATAGTCCAGGGCGGCAAAATTGGCAATCAACATTTCGACCCCCTCGTCCCGGATGGCTTCCTTCAATTTTTTTAGGACAACTTCATCCATTTCTCGCTTGTAGCGGATGGCTTTTTCTTCGCTGCCGTCCACTTTTCTTTCATAACGGTTTTTCCAGACATCTTCCGGCAGATGATTTTCAAGTTTAACCTGGTGGCTGGCTCCCCGGCCGCCAACCAGTTCATAACCCTTGGTGGCAATATAGCCTGTTTTCATATTTTTTTGTCTTTCCAGGACTTCAAAAATAGTGGGTACGGGGATATTTTCCTGGGCTGTTTTGTAGTCGGGATAATCAGTTCCCCGATATTGCCAGTTTTCGTTCATATAGCCGCTACCAACGACGCCGTGTTTGTCGGCGTGAGTTCCGGTGGGCAGGGTAACAAAATTTACCCTGGTCTGGGTGGGTACGGTAGCCAGGGCCGACATGTTGTAGGAACCTCGTTCTTTCAAGTTATCGATGTTTGGAGTCTTTGTTTTCGCAAGTATATCGGGGCGCAAACCGTCAATGGTAATTATGAAAACTCCATGTTCGGCTTCGGGTTCAGTCGGTCCACAGCCGGCCAGGCTGATGGTGAGAACAAAGATAGACAGCAGAAAAGTTATACTATTTAATTGATAGAATTTTTTCATTTTAATCTCTCCCAAAAAAATGTAGTAAATTACCAGTTAGTTTGGGTTTCTTACTTTTTTAAACTATACGTGATATCATCCAAAATAACAATCAATGAGTCGACGAGGCAGGATCTTTCAACGGGCTATGAATGTTCGGTTTACCTGGGATGGCCAGGGATGTTCAGGATCTTGTTTTGAGTATAATCAACTGAAGCCGCAGTCTCCGCTGTCTATGTTTTTAGCTGGGTGAATCGGAAATATTTTAATACCAAATCTTAATTTTTATTATACCAGGGAGCTTGATAAGGATGAAAGATTTAATAGTTATAGGTGCCGGACCGGCCGGTTATATGGCTGCCATAAGAGCGGCCCAGCTTGATGCTGAAGTGCTGGTCATTGATGCCGCGGAGCGCCCCGGAGGAGTTTGCTTGAACTGGGGCTGTATCCCAACTAAGACTCTGTTGAACATGGCTGAGAAATACAGGGGGGCGATGGAAGCGGAAAACTATGGAATAAATTTTTCCGAGCCCCGCGTTGACTGGGAGGAAATGATTACTCACAGTCGGAAAGTAGTGCGAAAACTTGCCGGTGGAATTCGCGGGTTATTCAAGCAAAATGGCATAAAATATGTTAACGAAGAGGCGCGCCTGGTTGGGCCCAATACTGTTGAAACTGACGAAGGTAGCAGCTACCAGGCTGAAAATATACTCCTGGCCCATGGGGCCCAACCTCGATCTTTTCCGAAAATTGAACCAAATCAAAATAGGATTATGACCAGTCGGCAGGCGCTTTCCCTGCGGGAAAAACCGGAAAGTCTGGTAATTATTGGGGGAGGAGCCATTGGCGTGGAATTCGGTGATTTCTACAACACTTTTGGGACTGAAGTGACAATACTGGAAATGGAAGAACAAATCCTGCCGCCCGAAGATGAAGAAATTGCCGCTCAACTGGAGAAGGATTTGCAGGAGTCGGGGTTGGATATTAGGACCTCCACTCCTGTAAAAGAGGTTGAACAAGTTGATAATTATGTTCAGGTTAAAACAGAGAACGACGAGAAGCTTAAAGCGGAGGCGGCCCTGGTAGCCCTGGGCGTGGCCCCTGACAACAAGAAGATATTAGCAGATGACGTGGAAGTTAGCCGGGATGAGAGGGGCTGGATAGTTGTTGATGAAAATTATCAGACAAGCCTGGAAGGAGTTTATGCCGCCGGGGATTGTATCGGACCACCCTGGTTGGCCCACGCTGCTTCACATGAAGGAATTAATGCGGTAGAAAGAATTTTTTCCGCCCCGGCTGAGCAGGTGAATTTTAGCTCTGTACCGGCCTGCACCTACACTCATCCCCAGGTAGCCAGTGTTGGTTTAACCGAAGCGGACGCCCTGGATGAATACCAGCAGGTTAAGGTGGGGAAATTTCCTTTTCAGGCCCTGGGACGGACGATTGCAACTGATGAGACGGAAGGATTTGTAAAACTTGTTTTTGCGGGGGATTATCGCCAGCTGGTCGGGGCCCATATTCTTGGAGCGCAGGCTTCAGAATTAATTTCCGGGCTCGTCCTGGGCAAAAACCTGGAGGTTACTCCCGATGAAATAATCGGGACAATATTTGCGCATCCCACCCGGGCGGAAGCCATCCACGAGGCTGCTCTGTCCAGTTATGAGCGAACGATTCATAGTTGAAGACCGGGGCTGTTATTTTATTTCCCCTGTAGTATAATTATTACTCGAATTAAAGTGAATTCATACAAAAATATATGTAATAATTGAAATCGTGTATATTTATAAAATTCTCCGGGTTTGAGAAATCCGGAAAAAAATTAATGGAGTGATGAAGATGTCTGAAAAAGTATTTGATCAGCTTAATATACCTGCCCAGCAACCGATAGGTTTTGATGTGCCGTCGGCTTTTGAGCGGCTTCCGGAGCTGGCATATAACCTCTGGTGGAGCTGGTCGCCGGAGGCAAGACGTTTATTTAGTTTCCTGGGGCCTGAACGGTGGACCCGTTACGGAAATCCGATTGAGATTTTAATAGAGATGGATCCCCCGAACTGGTATCCGCTGAAAAATAATGAAGAATTTATGGCCCTGTATTCCCAGGTTGTCCAGGATTTTGATGAATACATGAGCCGGGATGAAGATGTTCCGGAAGACGATTATTCTGATCCGGTAGCCTATTTTTCAACAGAATATGGGATACACGATTGTTTACCCATTTATAGCGGCGGTTTAGGCGTTTTAAGCGGGGATCATATGAAATCATCCAGCGATCTCTGTCTTCCCCTTGTTGGAGTGGGACTTCTCTATCGCCATGGTTATTTTGAACAGTGTATAGACGCCGACGGGACCCAGCACCATGTTCTGCCCCGGATTGATTTTTCCCGGCTTCCAATTCAGCAGGTGTTGAATAAAAACGGCCGGCCGATGGTTATAAATTGTCCGCTCCGCTCGGAAGAAGTGAAGTTGAGAGTCTGGAAAATACAGGTCGGTCATGTCCCGATTATACTTCTTGATTCTGATTTTCCCGGGAATCCCCCGGAGCTTCAGCCGATTACCGGTCAGCTTTATGTTCGAGAAAGAGAAAGCAGGCTCTGCCAGGAAATAGTTCTTGGTGTGGGCGGAGCAATTGCTCTTGAAAAACTTGGAATTGAACCGTCCGCCTGGCATTTAAACGAGGGACATTCGGTATTTTTAACCAGTCACCGCCTGCAGGATCAATTAAACAACGGTAATACTCTTGAACAAGCGGTTGACAGTTTGGCCGACAATACTTTATTTACCACCCATACGCCGGTGGAAGCGGGGCATGAACGGTATGATTGTGAGCTGGTGGAGGAATATTTTCAAAAATTTTGTGATGAAAATAACGTTTCCACTGATAAATTTCTGGACCTGGGCCGGGCTCAATCGGACAGTGAAGATCAGTTTAACCTGACAGCTTTTGCTATCCGTTCGGCCCGGAGGACAAACGGGGTCAGCAAATTGCATGAAGAAGTTACCCGTGATATGTGGGGCGACCTGCTGGAAGATGATGAGCTTTTTTCTATTACCAATGGTATTCATGCCCCGACCTGGCTGGGTTATGATATAAGAGATCTGCTGGTAACTCCTGAGGCTCCCTGGGGGGAAGAGGGAGTGGAAAAGATGATTTCCACCCTGGAGGAGAGTTCGGATAAAAAATTATGGGCTGCCCATAAATACCAGAAGGAACGTCTGATCAGGACTTCCCGGTTTATCCTGCGCGAACAGCGCTCGCGTCACGGGCAGTCTCCCGATGAGTTGTATAAAATCCAGGATATTATTGACAAGGATGCGTTGTTGATTGGTTTTGCCCGGCGGTTTGCCACTTATAAACGGGCCAACTTGATTTTTCGAGATTTTGAGCGGACAAAGAAGATGCTGACGGACAGTGAAAAGCCGCTGCAGATTATTTTTGCCGGTAAAGCCCATCCAGCGGACAAACAGGGGCAGGGCCTGATCAGAGAAATTTATGATTACATGTCTGATCCGGAAGTTAACGGTTCGATTATCTTCCTGGAAAATTACGACATGAGCCTGGCCAGCCGGCTCGTCCAGGGCGTTGATGTCTGGTTGAATTCGCCCCGCCGGCCAAACGAAGCCAGCGGAACCAGCGGCATGAAAGCTGCCCTGAATGGAATATTGAATTTAAGTATTTCTGATGGCTGGTGGGCGGAGGGTTACAATGGTGATAACGGCTGGGTTTTTGGAGCGGAAAAGGATTACGATGACCTTGAACACCAGGATCATGAGGATGCAGTTGATCTCTACGAAACGCTTGAAAATGAAGTTATTCCTACCTTTTACGACCGAAATGAGAAGGGGATTCCGACCAACTGGCTCCGGATGATGCGCAGTTCGATTAAATCGGTTCTGCCCGCCTTTTGTTCCAGTCGGATGGTCGGGCAATACGATGAACAGGCCTATCGCGAGCTAATGTAAAAGAGGAACTGTTACTTGTTGCTGGTTTCTTGTTCCTGGTTAGATTCTATAGAATAATTAAATCCTCAATTGGCTGGTCTTTTCTCAATAATGTAGTTTAAATCCTTTTGGATTAAAGTTTATTTAAAAATTGCCGCTGGTTGTTTCTTCGCGGAGGAAGCGAGCCGCTTCCTCGGGTGAGGTGGGGTTGATGTAAAAGCCGGTTCCCCATTCAAAACCTGCGGTTCTGGTGATCCGGGGAATGATTTCCAGGTGCCAGTGATAATCCTGGTCGATGGTGGAAAAATAGCCGGGACGGGAGCTTTGAGTGTTGGGGTTGGGGGAAGTATTAATTAGAAAATTGTAGGGTGGAAACTGAAGAGCTTCGTTCAGTTTGGCCACCACGTCCTGGAGTATAGAACCAAATTTCCCCCTTTTTTCATCCGTTATCCGGGCAAAATCATGGTTGTGTTCGCGGGGGAAGATCCACATTTCAAAGGGAAAGCGGGCGGCATAAGGGGACCAGACGACAAAATCGCTGTCAGCGTAAACAATTCGTTCTTCCCGTTCAAGTTCATCTTTAATGATATCGCAAAAAATACATCGTTTTTTACGATAAAAATGATCCCGCGCGCCTTCTAGCTGCTCTTTAACCCGCTTGGGGGTTACAGAGAGGGCGATAATCTGGCTGTGGGGATGGGCCAGGGTGCTGCCGGCTTCCGTTCCGTGATTTTTGAAGATTAAGACGTAGCGAAACCGCTGGTCCTTGCGCAAATCAAGCATCCGGTCCTGGTAAGCTTTAAGAATTCTGTCCATTTGATCGGTGGAATAGTCCGGGAGATGCGTGTCATGTTCGGGAGTTTCAATGACAACTTCGTGTGCACCGATGCCACTCATCCTATCAAACATTCCCATACCTTCCCGATTTAATTGCCCTTCTATAGCCAGGGCGGGATATTTATTGGGAACCACCCGGACCTGCCAGTCCGAATGATGCCCTTCCGCCGGCCGGTGAGCATATACTTCCGGGGGGGTCATGTCTTCGTTTCCCGGAGCAAAAGGACAGTATTCCTCATCGGTGTTTGAAGCTTCAAAAGGAGATTCAAAATCCTGGGGACGCTGCCCCCGTTCTTCGGCTATTATCACCCAGGTTTCAGTAATAGCGTCTTTTCTGAATTCAGGCATTGGCGGTTCCTCCCGGCCAGTTAAAATTAAGGTTAATCTCTTTATTATCCGTAACAAATATAATGGCGGTTCCCTGGTAAATTTTTTCCGCCTCCTTCTCAGAACGAGACAGAGAATGCACAGGATAAGTAACCAGTTTAAGTTTTTGATTGCAGTTTATATCCAGGGAATAATCCGCCAACTTATCCTGGACGGTTAACCTGTCGGTTTGAACTGAATGGGTTTCCTCGGGCCCCAGGGTTTTATCATTGGTTTTTATCCGGCACGTGTTTTTGTCAGGGGAGCGCAAACCGATAGTTATAATTGCCCCCCAGGGTTCATTTTTATCGTTGTGAATACAATTCCAGTTCAGGTGATTTTGATCAAAATTATAGTTGATTATATACTTTTCATCCAGGTAAGAAAATTTACAGCTGTCGGCTGCAGTCTGTATATTTTCAGCTTTTTTACCGTGGAGAATATAGTGAATATTTTTGTTTCTTTGCAGCTGGCCGGGGTCCGGATTACCTTTTAGCGCCACGACCTGGAAGCCGGCACGGGGGACAGGATCTTCCGCCCAATTTTCCAGCCAGGGGGCAGGAACCCGCGTTTTCCGGTGATGGATATTTTTAACTTCTCCTTCGTCGGTGGCCCCGGCGGTTTCTTCTTCAAGATAAGCTTCCCAGCGTCGCGTTAGTGTGTCCAGGAGGTTACGTCTGGCCTCCAAAAGTTCCCACGTAATCAGCTCCCCACCGCTTGTCGGATCAATGATTAAAAATTGAGAATCATCACGGTAGAGTAATTCTTTGCTTCCGTCGCTGTCGTAATCAATCAGCCGGGGGCTAGCAGGTCCCACCTCTGTTTTGGCGGTGGCTTCAGTCAGGTTCTGCCAGGCTTCCCCCCGCAGGTGGGGCAGGCACAGGCCGCCGAAAACTCCGTGCCAGTAGGTATCGTTGCACTGGGCGGTGAGCAGGTTATCCAGAGCGGAGCTGTTATTTTTATCAATATTTTTTGTCAGCCACTGCATTTTTTTATGCAGGCGGTTTGATTCTTCGTATTTAACCAAAAAATTGTGAAAGTAACCGCCGCGGGCAAATTGTTTGTCTTCTTCGTCCAGTTTTTCTTTCCACTCCTGATATTCACGCAGTTTTTTGGCCGGCATTGCCCACTCCAGCATTTCTTCATAGGAAGCTGTGGGCAGGTAACAGCGTCCGTTTGAAGATTGTTTTTCGCAGATATCTGCCGGGGAACAGAGGTTTATTTCCCCCCGGCTGCAGCTGGCCAGGAATCTATCCAGCCAGCCGTCCCGGTAGACCCATTTGTACGTGTCGGGCCAGCTTCCGAATTTTTCCGCGTCATCAGCCATTGTTAATGAAGTCGCCCTGTCCTGTTGATTTAAATATTTATTGATACGATCGACATCGTGAAACGGAATCCGGTAGCGCAGTTTTTTACTGATAGGGAATATTTTAATATCCTTACCGTTGTATTCGGTTGTATAGTAACCGGAAAGTTTTTCTTCCTCCCAGCCGGCCAGTTTGAAATGAAAATCATCCACGATAGTGTAATCCAGACCCGCTTCGGCCAGGTCGGCGGCCAGTCCCGGGATCCATACTCTTTCGGTTAACCACAGTCCCCGGGCGGTTGTTCCGAATCTGTCCTCCAGGTATTTTTGATGTTTAGCAATTTGTCTTTGTCTGTCGTCGGGAGGAATTAAAGGTAAAATTGGTTCATAAAAGCCACCGGTTAGAAGTTCAATTCTTCCGGAGTCAACCAGCTCTCCGATGAGATCAATAATTTCGGGTTGATGGTTTTCCCACCACCTGTAGAGAATCCCTGTGGCGTGATAACCTATTTTACCGGCCCCGGCGGCCTCTTTGAATTTTTTTAAGAACGGGAGGTAAGATTCTTCCGTAATTTTCTCGAAGACGTGGTCAAAATTACCTACCGGCTGGTGAGCGTGCAGCGCGAAGGTGAGATCTGGTTTCATACGTTCCATTCACTTGCTGCAGTTTTTTTATCAAGGATAGGAATTACAAGAGCATCGTGGACGGGAAATCTTTCAAATATAGTTTCATTGTGGACAAGCTGGATCTGAAATTGACAGTAATCTCCGGATTTTATATCTGCCACTTCAGCAGGCAGCGACCACTCCAGGGTGCGTTCATAGGCCCAGTTTGAGCCTTCTATTTTTTGAGAGTTGTCAATCAAAAATATTGTCCCCTGGTTTTCTGCCAGGGGCCCAACCACAAAGGTTGAATCGTTTATCTTTAACCGGCAGATTGTGTTGCGGGGAGGGGATTTTTCAAAATCAATCCGGCCAAAAAGTTTATTTTCGTTTGAACCCAACCGGATTGTTCGAAATCTTTCCCCGCTGCGGGCCATACTTCCGCTTTCCAGGCGGGGGATTACTTTAGCGGCCCCCCACCACTCGCGGTAATGGCTCTCCCGGCCGTCTATTTCGGGGGTTATAAAGGATCGTGGTGGTTCATAACCCTGTGAATCTGAACTTTGCAGGGGATGATGAAGGTAGGAGGGCTCGGGATGTTCACCCTGTTTATAAACGTGAATCAGACATTTTCTGAATATTTCGTCAAAATATTCATCATCTTCGGAATGAAAAGGTTCCCCATACCACCAGAACCAGTCACTTCCCTGGGCTATGTGCAGGGCTTCCCAGCATTTATCCCGGCATTTTTGATCCATATTTTCCCAGCTCTTAAGGGCTTCCCGGGTTTCAGCCAGCATATCCCAGGCCCGTACATCCAGGGAACTGCCTCCCCAGATGTTGAAATCTCCGTTTATCCAGGAACCGGCCGCCATTTTTTCCAGACGGGGAAGTTCCTGTTGTTTTTTAAGAAAATGTGTGGGCGTTACCGGTTTGACAGCCTGGTCGTTTTTCAGGCGACCGTACAGGTTAGATAGAAAATTTTCTCCAGCGTCCCGGAAATATTCCCAGGGATTTTCTCCGTCAAGTATTACGGGTAAAATTCTACCCGACTTTTCGGTGGGCGTTATATCTTTAATTTTATGGAGGTAGCCAAAAAAATCATCAACCGCTTCCTCCGGCGAAAGTTTTGAGTAGTCAAAACCGATTCGATCGCTTATTTCGTGGTCGCGGAAGAAAACGGGTAGTTTATTCTGCCAGCTGTAAGCCCGGTATACATCCGCTTCCGATTCTTTTTTCTTTTCTTCGTGCAGACGGCGCCTGAGAAGAGCCTCGTCGGTGGCCGCCCATTTAAATCCTGCTTCCTCCACAAGCTTGATAAAATCTTCGCTCAGACTTCCCTCCGAGGGCCACAGCCCGATTTGGTCGAGGTCAAACCATCGGCTGGCTGCCTGGCGGGCTTTGTCCAGGTGCCAGCGGGCATCATCCGTCCACTGGATTTTACGCTCGGGTTTGGGGACGTTGGGCATAGCCTCTTCAATATCAGAATACTGACAGAGAAGAGGTCCTATCGGGTGATAATAGGGACTTATACTTAATTCCAGGTAAGTATTTTCCATCAGGTTTTGCCAGCGTGGAATACAATTTTCTAACAATTCAGTTTCAATTTTCTCCACTTTTTTCTTGTCTTCTTCAGTATAGTTTTCACCCTTATCCCGTAATTTTTTGATTTCCGGGTGGTTATCCACAGCCGAAAAACCAAACCAGGTCAGGGTACTCCAGAGTTGAATGTCTCTGATTTCATCATTGGGCCAGTTAATTTCCTGGTTTAAATCAGCATTTTCCCTTGCTTCTTGCCACTTTTGATGCAGGTGGTTAAAGCGGGGGTAAGGTTCAATCATTGTCGGAGCATGAGCCCGGTAAGCACCGCGAACAAGTTGATATTGCTGGGCGGGGTCTAAATCCCCGGCATTCATATCCCGCAGTTTCTGCATCCTGTCCCGGGCACCTTCAGTATATTCCTCAATTTGCTGGAGTAAGACCGGAGTCCAGTTGACGGTAACGGGAGTTTCCGGATTTCTTTCGATCATTTCAGCCATATCGTGATATTCACGCAGAGTGTGCAGACGAACCCAGGGGAGGATGAAATCCTTTTCGCCGGGTGGGCGGTAAAGGGGCTGGTGCAGGTGCCACAAAAGTAATACGGGTAATGGTGAGTTATTCACTTACAGTAACTCCCGGTAAAGCTTGAGATATTTTTCAGCGGATGATTTCCAGGAAAAATTGCAGCTCATACCGTTTTTTTGCAGGCAGGCAAATTTTTCCGGTTCCTGCTGGTAGACATTAATTGCTCTTGCCATACATTCTAACAGGGATTCCGGTTTCGGGGAATCAAAAACAAACCCTGTTGCCGGTTCATTGTCCCGGGGGTCAACAACCGTATCGGCCAGTCCGCCTGTTCTGCGAACCACCGGTACGGTGCCATAATTAAGACTGTATTGCTGGTTGAGTCCGCAGGGTTCAAAACGGCTGGGCATGCAGTATAAATCACTGGCCCCGGTAATCCGGTGAGCAAGTTTCTCATCATATTTTAAGGCAACGTGAATTTTTTCCGGCCAGCGGTATTCCCACTGTTTTAGTGCATTTTCCAGTTGACTGTCACCGGTTCCCAGGATAATCCACGCTCCGGGCAGTTCCATCAGTTCTTCGCCTATTTCCAGAAGCAGGTCAATTCCTTTCTGGCTGACAAGGCGACTTACAATACCCACCAGTGGTCCTTCGTTTTTCGGTTTCAAATCGTAGTTGTCCAGCAGGTTGTTTTTGAGAGTCTCTTTACCTTCCATCTCCTGGCTTGAATATTTCTCCTCCTCCGCGAAGAAAATATCAGTTTCCGGATTCCAGGTCTCGGTGTCAATACCGTTGATGATCCCGGTTAAGTCGGACTTCCTTTTCCGGAGAACACCGTCGAGACCTTCGCCGAATTGTGGTGTTTGAATTTCCTGGCTGTATTTTTTACTTACCGTGGTCAGACGATCTGCATAGTTTAGGCCGGCCTTCATAAAATTAAATTTACCGTAATACTCAACTCCTTCCGGTTGAAAATATTTCCAGTTCAGTCCGGTTAACTCATAACTTTCCGGTTCAAATATTCCCTGGTATTGCAGGTTGTGGATTGTGAAGACCGAAGGGCGGGAGGGAAAAGAGGAGTCAGTTTTTAGATACATGGGGACCAGGGCTGTAAACCAGTCGTGGCAGTGAAAAATATCCGGTGGTGAGGTTGCCCGGGCCCAGGTTAGAGCTGCCCGGGAAAAAAGCGTGAACCGGCGATCGTTATCAGGATATGATTGCCCGCCTTCACCGTAGAGTTCTTTTCGGTTAAAAAACGGAGGATAGCCAACCAGGTAGACGGGAACGTGATTAAGCTCTGTTTGCCCGATGTTGACTGCCTGCTGGTGGTTGTCCAGGTTTACCATCATATGATCTATTTTTTTGCCCCGGATAAAATTATACCAGGGAAGAACAACCGACACATCGGCCCCCAGTTTTTTCAGTTCTCCGGGCAGGGCACCGCACACATCACCGAGGCCACCAGTTTTGGCCAGCGGGTGGGCTTCCGTCGTTATAAACCAGATAGACGGATTCATTTTTATAAGCTCCTTTTTTTGAAATAAGTTCCCCTCAAATCTTATGATGAGCAAATAAGATATTCAATTTATTTACGCTTAAGTTCAAGTCCGTTTTTTCGTATAAAATATCGCTTGCTTCAGGATAGACAGAATGTCTATGAGAATGAGAACAAGAGGCTCTTTACACGATTTGTTGAACTTTACCACGCTTAAAGGTTCTTTCATAGCGGTGAATAATAAGTTTCCGGCAACAATTTTAACTTTGAATTTATAAAAATTCTATCACTTCGCCTGCTGGTAAATTTTTAGCTGGTTTGTTAAGATATCGCATGTAAATAAATAAAAATAACTACCGGATGTTTTTGGAGGGTTTCTTATGCGTAATGTACTGGGAATGATACTGGCTGGAGGGCGTGGAACTCGTCTTCATCCGCTTACCGAGCACCGGGCAAAACCGGCCGTTCCTTTCGGGGGGACATACCGCCTGATTGATTTTACTCTTTCTAACTGCTTGAATTCCGGGTTGCGTAAGATAGTTGTTCTAACCCAGTACAAATCCAGTTCATTGACCCGTCATTTGAACAGTGCCTGGAATATTTTTACGCGGGAGCTGGGAGAATATATCGAAGTGCTTCCCCCGCAAAAACGGATTAAAGAGGAATGGTACCAGGGAACTGCGGACGCTATTTACCAGAATATATTTACAATTGAAGGGGAAAACCCCGACGATGTTTTTGTTTTCGGTGGCGATCATATCTATAAAATGAATTATCGTAAAATGCTGGACGATCACCGTGAATACGGGGCCCGGGCCACGATTTCGGTAACAGATGTTCCCCGGGAGGAAGCAACCGCTTTTGGAGTGTTGGAAGTAAACGAAGATTTTGAAGTTGTTGGTTTCCAGGAAAAACCGGAAGATCCGGCGACGATTCCGGACCACCCCGAACGCAGTCTGGTTTCAATGGGGATATACTGTTTTGATTCCGCCTCTCTGTGTTCCCGGCTGCGGGAAGATGCTGAGCTACCCGCTGAAGAAACCAAACATGATTTCGGCATGGATATATTGCCCCGGATGGTTGAAAGCGGAGATCGGGTTCAGGCCCACTGGTTTGAGGATGAAAATAGTGGAGTGGAGAGTGAGACAAGTTACTGGAAAGATGTGGGAACGGTAAAATCTTATTACGAGGCTAACATGGACCTTGTTTCTGTTTCGCCGCAGTTTAACCTCTATGATCGGGATTGGCCGGTGCGGACATATCACGGCCAGTATCCGCCGGCTAAGTTTGTTTTTGATGATGATGACCGCCGGGGAATGGCAGTGGATTCTATAGTTTCCGAGGGAACAATTATTAGTGGTGGACGTGTCCGGCATTCGGTTATTTCGCCCGGTGTTTACGTGGACAGTGGAACCCGGATTGAAAACTCTATAGTGATGGACGGGGCAAAAATAGGTAAAGATTGTAAGATTAAAAATTCCATTATTGATAAAAATGCCACTATTTCTGATAATACTGAGCTGGGGGGCGAAGAAGATCCGGATAAGGACGAGCATTTTAGAACTGAAGATGGGCTGGTAGTTGTTCGTCGTGGTTATCCGGAAGACGTTTTTGGTTATTAATTTCCTGTAAATTAAATCTGCTAATATTTCGTTTGCAGAGGGAAGCTATGGAAAAAACAAATGAACCGTGTGCGAGAGATAAAGATTATTGCCCGGACAAAAGAATAGAGACGCGAAATAAAGAAAATGAAACTGCGATCGACATAAATGCTACCCCCGGAGAATATAACTGCCGTCACGATAATTACCCTCCCCCCCGAGATAAGCCTGAATGGTTAAAAATATCAATCAGCGGCTCCGGAGAATCCGCCCGGGTCCGGGAGACTTTAGACGAGGAACGACTTGCTACAGTCTGTGAAGAGGCGGGCTGTCCGAACCGTTCGGAGTGCTGGAATGAGGGGACAGCAACTTTTATGATTCTTGGGAAAACTTGTACCCGGGGCTGTGCTTTCTGTGATGTCAATGCTGGTCCCGAGGGGACTCATCGGCCTGATGAGCCGCTCGGGGTAGCCCGATCAGTAGACCGGATGGAGCTTGATTACGTGGTTATAACCTCGGTAACCCGGGATGACCTGGATGATGGTGGGGCCCGACAGTGGCAGAAAACCATAAACGCCGTCCGTGAACACAATCCACAGGTGAAGGTGGAGGTTCTTGTACCTGATTTCGGAGGGGTTATTTCTGCTCTGGAAAAGGTTTTTAAAGCTTCACCGGAAGTTTTTGGTCATAATATCGAGACAGTCCCCCGGTTGTATTCCCGGGTGCGCCCCGGGGCTCTGTACGAACGGTCGCGCCGTGTGCTTGAGTTGGCCGGCCAGGCCGGTCTTGTTACAAAGAGTGGTATGATGCTGGGGATGGGGGAGACGCCACAAGAAGTAAAAGAGGTTCTTCGTGATTTATATGATACGGGGGTAAAATATCTAACTCTTGGTCAATACTTACGTCCTTCCCGCAGGCACTGGCCGGTGGATCGCTGGGTAAGCCCGGCCGAATTTTCCAAGCTGGCTGATTTTGCCCGGGAGCTTGGTTACAAGCACGTGGAGGCGGGACCATTTGTCCGTTCTTCCTACCATGCAGCTCATCATCTTTCGGAAAGTTAATATAATCTTGAGGTGTTTTTATTGATACCGGAAAGTGTTCAGCGCAACCCCTGGATTCAAACGCTGCTTGTTTTGTTTGCTGTTGCTGGTGTGGTTGGGTTTTGTTTCTGGATCCGGGATATTCTCCTTCCCTTTTTCATTGCTTTTATCGTCGCTTATATGCTTGATCCGGTGGTAGATTGGATTGAGGAGAATATGCGCCTGAATCGGACTCTCTCAATTTTATTAATTATTATTTTAGTTTCAATTTTTATTGGTCTTTTTGGCTGGTATTTAACGGCAAAATCGGTTGACTTTATTGAAGAACTGAGTAATCTGGCGGATAATCCCCCCGATCTTTTGAATTGGATTGAAAACTGGGCTCCGGTAACTGTTCAAAATTATATTGAGGGTTATTCTTCTAATTTTAATTCCCAAAAATTGTTGGGCAACATTCTCCAATTTATGCGCGATAATTTGGCTGGAGTAGTTGATACTCTTTCCGAAGGTTCAACCTATTTCTGGCTTTTTGCTTCGCGAACCCTGGGGGCGCTTGGATTCCTGGTTAATTTGAGTATTGTTTTAATCGTTTCAATCTATCTGCTCAGGGATTTTGATAATTTAGTTGAGTACTGTTATGAACTTATTCCTCACCGCTATCGGCGGACAGCACAAAAATTATTTGGAGAAATTGACGAATTGCTGCGAGCATTTTTTCGTGGCCATTTAATAGTTTGTTTGACCATTGGGGCACTTTATGGTCTTGGTTACCAGGCAGTTGGACTCAGCGGCGGTTTCCTTGTCGGATTTTTGAGCGGGTTGATGAATGTTGTCCCCTATCTGGGGCCGGCTGTTGGCTTCACGCTTGCCCTGGGGATGGCTTTTTACCAGTTTAATTTGGCCTGGCAGGTGGTGGGGATTATTGTTGTATACGGGGTTGTTCAAGCACTGGAAGGGAATATACTGACACCAAAAATTGTCGGGGACGCGGTGGGGCTTAACCCGGTAATCGTCATTTTTGCATTGATGGTATTTGGAAAAATACTGGGTTTTCTGGGCCTGCTGCTCGCCATTCCCCTGGCGGCTATTATTAAAGTTATTGCCGGGCATTTACTCAAACAATACAGGGAAACTGAATATTTTCAATCCGTGGATTCTCAATAACACCTAAATTGAGCGATTTTGAACGTTCGGAAATTGAATATCTTATTTTCTCATTCTCAACAGCCTCCAGCTGTCTCCGAGGGATACAGTCACTGGCGCACATCCTGTCCGCCAAACCATGACTGTTTAGAGGCTGGTGTATAAACTGAAGTGTCCGAGCCGGCGTCTCATTCGGCAAAGATCAAGGCTTTCGCCACAAGGCGCATACGGAGTATGCGTCGAGGACGTTTAACGCAGAAATTTGACGAATGAGCCGTCGGCCCGT
>JBNJDC010000002.1:0-24668 GCA_051744565.1 bacterium | reverse complement strand
CCCGGCATCCTGGAACTGGCGCAGTTTATTCAAAATTACTGCATGCCCCAGGTGCAGATCAGCCCCGGTAGGATCAGCCCCCAGTTTCACCCGGATATTTCCTTCCAGGCGCTCCTCAAAATCATCTTCCGGTATTATTTCTTCGAAACCACGTTTTAAAACTTCAATCGACATCTAAATCACCAGTATTCAAAAATTTATGGAAGTAGATATATTATAATTTAAGCGGCTTATTGTAAAATTATATCCAACCGGAACAACCAGTTGTCGTTTACTGGCACCTAAATTGATGGAAAAATATCAATTCTATTAAAAATACCGGAGGAATAATTGATGGATATGCAGATTGTAAAACTGGGCCGGTGGTTAGAACAGTTTCCCTACGAAAATTTGAGCAAGCGAAAAATAATGAAGCCGCGGGACGTTGACGTTGTATATCAAGAAAGAAAGGATTTTGGCGCCGGCGGAACCTGTTTTTCCCTTGTTAACCTGGGCGCCTATAAAGCCCGTAAAATGGGATTAAAACCAAGGTATTACCTTGGGGATCGCCCTGACGGCGACGGCCGCCACTGCGTTTTGGCTTTTCCCGAGGAAGAAGTTTTTCTGGATCCCGGCTACCTGTGTTACCAACCGCTGCCCCTGGAATTTCGAGACAGCATTGCCCTGGTACGTCCCCATAACACGCTGATGCTAACCCCGGAAGGTAAAAATAGAATCCGGGTCAGCACCCGGCGCAAAGGCCAGGAAACCTGGCGTTACACACTGAACTGTTCGCCGGTGGGCAGGGCCAGGTTTGAAGAAGCATGGAAGGATTCTTTCAACTGGTATACCGTTATGAATTCAGTCTGTCTCACCCGGTTAAGAGAGAACGATATGATCTGTTTCCTGAACGGCCGGCTGCAGTCAATAAGTCGGGAGGAAAGAAAAAATATAGAACTCCCCCGCGATACAGACCCCCACCGTTTTTTAGCCCGACTTTTTCGCGTGGACCCCGACCTGATGGAAGAATGGGACTTAGAAATAACTTCCAACCAGGATTAAAGATAGGGTGAAAACAGACGGAAAGTATTATCTCTCATCCGGGCCATTATCCCCCGGGAGCCAACAATTTCTTTTGTCAGCCGCCGGCCCTTTTCTTTCTGGCGATCTAAATACTCTTCCAGGTCACTGGCCAGAGCTTCACCGTAACATTCAACGTTAAACTCAAAGTTCAATTTCAAACTTCGAGGATCCCAGTTGGCCGAACCAATCAACGACCAGTAACCATCCACAATCATTAATTTACTGTGAGCAAAAGGTGGTGACGTGCTGTAAATTTTCACTCCTTTTTCAAGCAAACTCTCAAGGAAACTGTTTGAAGCCCACTGAACCATTCTTAAATTTCCTTTTTGCGGCAGATATAATTCAACATCAATTCCTTCCAGCGCCGCCAGCTTAAGAGCTTTGTCCAGCTCCAACTCGGGTAAAAAATAAGGAGTCATTATCCGAATTGTCTCCCGGGCATTGATAATGCCGGCCAGGAAAGTATATTCCATCAGTTCATAATTCTCATCAGGACCGTCCGCAATTCCCCGGGCTGCCACATTACCAACCTTTTCAAGGGAGGGAAACCACTCAGCGCCAAGCAATTTTTCACCACAGGTAAAATACCAGTCTTCGGCAAATACCTGCTGAAGGTGAGCCACCACCGGCCCCTCCAGGCGAAAATGAACGTCCTGCAGCAGATGCGGACTTGAAATAGAATGCATCACTCCCTCCCGGATATTCATTCCTCCCGTGTAACCCACTCGACCGTCTACAACCATTATCTTCCGGTGACTGCGCAGGTTATAGTAGCGCATATGCCAGGGCAGAAGAGATTTCATGTATTTCTGGCAGGGAATTCCTCTTTCCGTCAACCAGCCGGCCACTCCCGGGTAAGAATATTTTTCACCCATATCATCAATTAAAACTCGAATCTCAACTCCCCGGTCACCGGCGGCGGCAAGTGCCTGCAAAAATTTTTGTCCAGCCCGATCATTGTCAAAAATATAGGTTGAAAGTGTTATGGTTTCCGAAGCCTCGCGAATTTCGCGAAGCATATCCGGATAAGCTTCATCACCGTTAAAAAGTGGTTTTACTCTGTTTCCGGCCGTGAGGGGAAGTTCAGTTAAATTTCCAACAAGTCTGTCAATCCCTCCCAGGTGAGAATAGGTTTCCGGTAAAGAAAATTTCCCTTCACCTCCAGCCGTAAAGACTTCAGCAGAAAATTTATCCGTTTCCGCCTTTTCAAACAGCTTCCCGGCCCGGCGCCGGATCCGGTTAATACCAAATATAAAATACAGCAGAGCCCCGGGCCCGGGTGACAACCAGGTCAAACCAATCCAACCGACGGCCGCCCTGACATTTCTTTTGTAGAAGATAATATGAAGAGTGACCAGGACGTTAACCGCCAGTAACAATAAAGAAAAAATATAGGGCCAGTTTTGATAGATAACTTCTATCATCATTTCCAGATAGTGAATAAATCTTCCCTCCAATTTGTTCAATTTTTTCTGTTTTTACCGGTAATTTGCTCCCGGCTGTCAGAAAAACAAATACAGTTCCTTCAGAATACAGTGTTTAATTCTTATAATCAATAATACTGCCCTGAGCAAGTAGCTATTAATAGCAGCAAGACATTTAAACCAGGAAAATTAAAGTTTAAGGTGAAATTGATGGAATACGAGCCCGTATTGCCGCTAGTTTCAATTTTAAGTTCCTCTCCGGGCCACATGAGAGCGGGGATAAATAAATTAACCGCCACCTGGGACAATATTGTTGTCAGTTCGCCGCCTTTTTTATTTGACCAGTCGGATTATTACGAGGAGGAGCTGGGCTCTCCTCTGTTTCGCTGGTGGGCCTACCGGGAAACACTGGCCAACCCGGCCCGGCTTATTGATTGGAAAAACACCTGCGCTGATATTGAACAGCAATTGAGTGATCCGCAGGGGAGACGCACCGTAAATATTGACCCGGGTTATTTAAATTTTGGCCTGGTAGTTCTGGGTTCATTTAAATACGATCTGCAAAAAATTTACCTGGGCAATAAAGTTTACGCCGACCCCGCCCTCCAGTTTGGAGAAGGACAATACCAACCTTTCCCCTGGAGTTTTCCCGACTTCAAGCAGCCGGATTACTACAAACGGCTAAAAAAATTCAGGGACCGTTATAAAGAACTGCGAAAAAGTTAAGAACCCGTTACTTATTTCAGGTTCAGAGTTTTTGGTTATTCTCTTCCTGTTCTTTCAAAAGTCTGATCCGCTCGGGAACCGGGGGGTGCGAATAGTTGAACACGGCATACAGGGGGTGAGGAAAAGGGTTGGATAGATTTTCTCCCACCAGTCGGTATAGGGCGCCGATCATTGGTTCAGCTCCGCCCGTCACTTCCAGGGCAAAGGAGTCGGCTTCTTTTTCATTTTCCACGGAAAAATAATTATCCAGGGGAGACAGCCAGCGAAACACCGGTGAAAGCCAGAGAAAAGAGATGACCAGGCCGGCATAAACCGCCGTTTCCGGGAGGTTAAACATCCCGTATATCCAGGAACTATTAAGCAAATAAAAAAGAATGTAAAAAACAATGCCATTCTTCAGGGCCGAACGAAGGATTCCTTTCCAGATATGTCCTTTTTTCCAGTGGGCCAGCTCATGGGCAAGAACAGCCTGCAGCTGATCAAGCTCCATCTGATCGACCAGCGTATCATACAGGACCACCCGTTTTGTTTTACCAAAACCAACAAAGTAGGCATTAGAGTGGCGCGAGCGCGTGCTGGCATCCATCGTATACACCTGGGAACATTCAAATCCAGCCCGGGCAAACACTTCTTCCACTGCCTCATACAGCTCGCCCTCTTCCACCTGTTCGAAATCATTAAACAGAGGAGCTATTACCCGGGGGTAAATTATCTGCATTGCCAGGCCCAATAAAACAATAAATCCCCAGCCAATCAACCACCATGTTTGCTCAAAATAATCAATAAACCACAGGAGGGTCCCCGTTATCAAAACCATCATAACCAGGCCAATGACCAGACCTTTCAGCTGATCCTTCAACCAGAGCCCGACTCCCCGGGTGTTGAAATCAAATATTTCTTCAATCACAAAGCTATTAAAAGCGGAAAAAGGCGCTTTAAGCACCGTGGTAATAACAGTTAGTATCCCAAAAAATACAATTCCCCGCAGGGGAGCGCTATAATTTAAACTTTCCACAAATTTAACAAAATCAGTAAAAATTCCAGAACCGGTCAAAACTCCCGAATAAAGAATGAACAGGAGGAAAAACAATCCCACGTAAGATTTTATCTCGGAAAAACCCATTTTTAACCTGTTGTAGGCAAGCAGATCATCAGTAGATTCAACAGAAAATTTTTCAGTCAGCCACTCCTGTTCTTCCTCAACTTTTTTCTCGCCATATTTTAAGTTTGTTACGTTCAACCAGAAAAAGAACAGTTCCGTCAGCAAAATTAATCCAAGTAATATCAGATGTAAATTAATCACTTACATCGCCTCTCAATCGTTAGAAAAATAAATTATTCGATATTTCTCAGGTCCCCCTGCAAACATATGAATTAAATCGGGGGATTTCGTCAGAGCAAAATTTAAACGGAAAATATTATAATTTACGGGAGCAATAATCAACAACCCTTCGCGGGCCGACCATTTAATTAACTGCTTTTTATCCACCCCCCGCCGGTAATCCGGATTTAGATGAAATTGTTCCATCCGTTGTTTATCGTAATAATATACCGGATAAAAACTTCGAGTGTGCACGTGAACAACTTTATAATTATCTTGATTTACATTGCTAATTTTTTCAGCCAGGTTTTTCCAGGAGGGATTTGAATAATTCAAACCAACCAGGACAGTTAACCCGGCGGAAAAAAGACCGGCAACCAGGAACAAAACTACAGTTTTTTTATATCCTATCTGCATGAGAACCAAACCAAAAAGGAGGATTAAAAAGGGGAAAGAGGGCGCTAACAACCGCAAAGAAATAGAAAAATCACCGGTAAAAAATCCGCCGGAAATTCCGATGTAGAGACCGGTCAACAGGGAAGGAAATACGCCAGCCAGTACAAGCAGCTGCACCCGGCTGCTTTCCCAGTTCAGGAGGACAAACAATGCCGCCGACAGCAATAAGACAAAAATTAGAAAATATACGGCGATAAAAACGATTTGAAACTGGCCCGGAGTAAAAAAGTTTTTAAAGTATTGGGGCAAAAGTTCAAAACTATCCGCAATTAAATTCGACTGAATCCAGCTTTCCAGCCCGGCCGGTTGTTTAGATTGACCGGTATGCAACAGCCAGGGCAGATAAAAAATCAACACCGAACCGATAGCCAGCAAGCAATCCGAAAGCCGGGGACTCTTTCGGACCTCCCAGACAAGCAATCCGGCCAGCAGGGCCACATAAACCAGGGCAAATGAATGGGTATAAATTGCCCCCAGGGAAGCCAGCGTCCAGCCCAACCAGTTAATCAGTTTATGATCCTGCTGGACAATAATTTTCGTAGCAAAATACCCCGCAACGATTACAAAAAGCAGCAGTAAAGAATAAATTTTAAAACCCGAACTGTATAAAAAATAACAGGGATTCCAGGCCAGCAACAGGACGAGACCGGCAGAATAGGCGGGAGAAAAAAGCAGGCGGGCCCATAAATAAAATATTCCCAGGGCGAAGAAGGTAATAATTATTCCGTAGCCCACGCGGCTCAACTGGCTAAACGGCGGTGTTAATTTCAACCACAAATTTAGCAGGAACAAATGCAATGGCGGTTGATTGAGCCCCCCCGAAGAGCGGGCAATAATCCATTTTATTGGCCGGCTGGCCAGGTAATGTATTCTTGCCTCGCCGGCGGTAAGTTTCAGCAAAGATTGAAACCAGAAACGAGCGGCAATTATAGCCCCCC
The DNA here is from genome assembly GCA_051744565.1 of bacterium. Taxonomy (GTDB): domain Bacteria; phylum T1Sed10-126; class T1Sed10-126; order T1Sed10-126; family T1Sed10-126; genus CAZKRS01. The sequence continues at coordinate 18,741 of JBNJDC010000002.1, read as the reverse complement.
CGAATAAACCAATAATAAATTTCAGTCGATTAGTTAGCTTCGTCATAACTACCGCCGAAACCGCCAACCAGTCCCAGCCTGCCCAGTCCCCAGAATCCGGCGCCGACGATAACCATGGTAAGTGAAAAAATTTGTCCGCGGGTCAAACCAAACCAGCTATAACCCAGATGGGGATCAGGAGCCCGGTAAAATCCAACAGAAAATCTCAACAAACCATAAGCAATCATAAACGCCACAGAAACTAACGCCTGCCGGTTGCAGTAACGACGGACAAGCAACAATATTCCCAGCAGGACAGGGCCCTGGACCGTCGCCTCGTAAAGCTGTGAGGGATGGCGGGGGAGGCTGCCGGCAAGAGGAAACACCACACCCCAATCTCCACCGGTGGGGCGCCCCCACAAACCACCGTTTATAAAGTTAGCAATCCGACCAAACATCAGCCCGGGGGTTGCCGCAAGGGCCCCGGCATCAGCAACTGACCAGAAAGAAAAACTGTGTTTCCGGGTGTACCACCACAAGCTGCCAATAAGTCCAAGCAAGCCCCCGTGAAATGACATCCCCCCTTCCCAGATATATAAAATATACAGGGGGTCGGCAAGCCAGGCCGTAAAATTATAAAACAAAACGTACCCAACCCGGGCCCCGATAATCAACCAGATGGCAGAAAACAAAATAAGATCCAGAAGCTGTTCCCGCCCCAACCGCAACCAACCCTTTTTATGCTGCCAGCGCAATAAAATATACCCGAGCAAAAACCCCAGCAGATAGGCAAGGCCATACCAGCGGATGCCAAAATTCTCTCCCAGCCGCAATATAAAAGGATCCAGGTCGTGATGATATATATAATTCAACAGTTCATCCCCTCCGTCTTTGTTATAATCTGAAAAAATATCTCAATTAGGATATAATCCATTATAACATTAAACTAACTTCGGGAGAATTTTGAATTGTCAGAATTACAGGTCACCATCAAGCCCGCACGCAAGCGCGGACATTTTTTAAAAGCCAGCCGGGGAAACAATCACTTTTTTGTGCACAGCCGGTATGAACCGATCCGGGAGGCAGAAAACTGGGCCGGACAGATAAGTGTTGAAGAAGATCTCAAACACCTGATATTTTTAGGCGGAGGGCTGGGATATTTCCCCCGGGCAATGGCCAACAAAGGCCACAGTTTTACTATTCTTGAGCTTTTGCCTGAATTTCAGCCGCCCGAGGATACACCAGCTTACCAACAGATAGAAGAAGGAAATTTTAAATTTTTGCGGCCGGATGAATCACCGGTCAAAATTCTGAAAGAATTATCTTCCGAAAAACTACAATCTGCGCTTCCAATTATCCATCCCGGCTACGGAGAATTGTTTGGCCAAAGAATAAAAGAACTGGAACAGGACTGCCTGCTTGTGGGGAGAAAGTTGCTGCGCAACCGACAGACTGTCCGACAATTTTTCTGGCAATGGTTTGACAATTTTATTGCAAACATCGATCATCTGGAAGAAACTTTTTCCCTGGCCCCCCTGGAAAATTCCCAGGCAAAAGTTCCCGGGATAATAGTTGGCGCCGGGCCATCTTTGCATCACTCGCTTGACTGGTTAAAAAAACACCAGGAAAAAATATTCATCATAGCCACCGACACAGCCCTGAGCACCCTCCAGTGCGCCAGTATTAAACCGGACATTGCCCTTACAATTGATCCCCAGGAAAATAATGCAAATTACCTGGAGGGAATAGACCCGGTTGGTTGTCTGGTGGGGGGCTGGGAAAGCCGGCCTGAATTTTTTGAATGGGCAAATAATATGACAAGATTTTCAACTTACATTACGCTGGGACTGGGCAAACGCCAGCCGGTCTTTCCCTTCTCAAACTGGTTTGAACAATTTTTCCCCAAGATTGAACCTCTGCAGTCCGGGGGCAGTGTTACCTCGACCGCCCTGGATCTTGCCCAATATCTTAACTGCGGTCCCATAGGTCTGGTGGGCGTGGACCACGGGTACACAGGCCTGCGGGGATTCCCGGCCGGTTCTACGCTTGAAAAGAAAAACCTGGAGAGACTAAACCGATTTCAGACTCTTCCCCAGCTGCACCTGGATAAAATTTTCAGTAAAGAAAACCGGGAGTCCAAGCGCTTACAGCAGGTCAACGGGATGCGGGGCAAACCAATGTACACCAACGACGAATACCAGAACCAGAACAGCTGGTTTGAAGAAGCCGGAGGAGCTCTACCGGTCGACTGCTATGATTTTCGCGCGGATGGTCTCCCGATGGAAAACTGGCAAAAGGTGGATAATCCGGGGCGTTTTTTCAGCCAGAACCATTTTTCTCTCCCGCAAAAACCGGATAAAAAAGATTTTATACCGATTAATATCAAAAGAAAAAAATTCCGGCGGGCAACAACAGAGCTACTGGACCAATTAACTAATACGGTTAATATTGAAAAAAAACTTACAGACAACTCCAGTTCACTTGCACCAATATTACAGGAATCATTTGCCCCTTTGGTGCACTACGCCGGTATGCACGGCGAGTCCACAAAAGAACTGGCCGTAGAATTTATTGATAAACTTAAAATTCGTCTGCGCAAACTAAATGAAAAATTAGCCTGACCCTCTCCCGAAGCGGGAGAGGGCCGGTAATTATTTTACTGAACTCGCATAAACGTTGGAATACTCAAATCATCGTCCTCATCGTCATCATCGGATTGCTGTGGTTCCTCGTTAACCACATCCACACCGGATGCTTCCTGCTGCCGTCTTTCCGAAGGTGGTTTATCCAGCTCGTCCTCCGAAACGCTCCGGATATCATAAACCTTGTCACCGGGGCGGGAACTGCGGCTTTTACTTTCCGAGCCGGCGGGAAATCCGGTGGCAATAACCGTAACTCGAACCTCATTCTCAAGATCAGAACGCAGCGTCTGGCCGGCAATCACATTGGCATCAGCCGCCGTCTTTTCCCGGACAAGTTTGATCGCTTTTTCCACTTCTTTCATGGAAATTTGGGGACCACCCATTATATTTACAATAACCGAGCTGGCACCTTCAATGTCATTGGTTTCCAGCAGCGGACAATTCAGAGCTTCCCGGGCAGCATCCACGGCAGCTTCCTCGCCGGAATCCTCGCCAATTCCCATCAGGGCATCACCCTGTTCGGACATCACGGTCTTCACATCGGCAAAATCAAGGTTGATCTCACCTTCCTCGGTAATCAGCTCCGATATACCCTGCACACCCTGGTAAAGGACTTCGTCAACTATTTTAAAAGCCTCCAGGAAGGGAGTATCATCCTCAATCACCTGGAAAAGTCTCTGGTTGGGAACAATAATCAGGGTATCAACGCTTTTCCGGAGCTGTTTTATCCCCGCCTGGGCGTTTTTCTTGCGAACTTTTCCTTCATAATCAAAGGGCCGGGTAACCACTCCAATAGTTAAAATCCCCATCTCTTCCTTGGCCATATCGGCAATTACCGGGGCCGCACCGGTGCCGGTGCCCCCGCCCATACCAGCAGTTATAAACAGCAGATCGGTATCTTCAATAGAATCCCTGATTTCCTCCCGATTTTCCTTGGCAGCATTTAAACCCACGTTGGGATCGGCGCCCGCGCCCAGACCGTTGGTCCGGTCTTCGCCTATATGCAGTTTCATATCAGCGGCGGCCTGGTTTAAATCCTGGGCATCGGTATTAACAGCTATAAAATCAACACCTTTAACTCCGGCTTCCTTCATCCGGGTGACTGCGTTGTTACCTCCCCCGCCAACTCCCACCACCTTTATAGTCGTGGGATTATTCAACTCTTCCTCGTCAAACTCGAAAAGATCCTCATTAATCGCCATCAAAAAAACCTCCTTAAATCTTGTGAAAATTCCCTTTCCATTCGTTCGTATTTCTCTCCAGTTATATTATCCGGTTAAAAGTTCGCCAAATTCAGTAAACCAGTTCTTCATTTTCCCCCCTATATCTTCCAGGATACCCGGGCCATCGTAGGTGCGGGATATTTCCGTTTCTTCATGCTCAAATCCGTACTGAATCAAACCCACGCCGGTGGCATATTTTGGATTACTGACCGCTTCAATAAGACCGGAAACTCCCCAGGGCTCACCCATCCGCACGGGCATATCCACAATTTGCTCGGCCAGGTCGGGGATTCCTTTCATTCCGGCCGCGCCCCCGGTGACCACCATGCCAGCAATTATCTCGTCACGATAACCTGATTGCTTTATTTCATAATCGATAAATTTAAATATTTCCTCCATCCGGGGCTGTATAATCTTGCAGAGATCACGACGGGGGATTTCACGGGGCTCCCGCCCGCCCACGGAGGGTACTTCAATCATCTCGTCCTCGGGGACCATATCAACCATGGCACAGCCGTGGTTAATTTTAACCATCTCCGCATCGGCCGAAGAGGTACACAACCCTTTCATCACGTCCTGGGTCACGTGCTCGCCCCCCAGGGAAATAACCTGGGTATCATAAATTGATCCCCCGGCAAAAATTGCAATATCACTGGTTCCACCGCCGATATCCACAAGACAAACACCCAGTTCTTTTTCATCCGGATCAAGAACCGAATAACTGGAGGCCAGCGGTTCAAGAACAATATCCTCCACGTCATAACCAGCCTCCAGGACGCTATTCACTATATTACGGGCGGCGTTAACGGCCGCGGTAACCACGTGGACATCGGCCTCCAGGCGCACTCCTGTCATCCCCAGGGGATCATTGATAGAATCCTGGCCGTCCACGTAAAACTCCTGGGGGATAACATGGATTATCTCCCGATCTTTTTCCTGGGGAACCGCTATCGTGGTTGCGGCATCAATAACCCGCTGGACATCATTGGAATTTATCTCTCTTGTTTCATTAGAAATAGCAATTACCCCGGGACTGTTTTTACTTTCTATATGTTTCCCGGCGATTCCCACGTAAACCCCCTGAACATCAACACCGGCCATAAATTTAGCTTCATCAACCGCCTGTTTTATGGCTTCAACAGTATCATCAACATTCACCACCATCCCCCGGTGCAATCCCGTCGAGGGGGATTCCCCCACGCCGATTATTTCAATATCTCCCTCCCTATTTTTTTCACCAATTATGGCACATACCTTGGTCGTTCCAATATCCAATCCAACTATATGTTCTCCCTGAGCCATCCTGATTCACCTTCCTTTTGAATTATCCGTACAAAAATTTCTCTTTACTTTCGGGTAAATGGTTACTTCTTTTTTCTCCTGTATAAATATTGTCCGGGTCACTCAAATCAATATACTCGCCAAACTGGCGAAATTTATCCGTTGCCATCAGTTTTTTTAACCGGATCAACTTTTCCTCATAATTTTCTACTCCCAGTCTAACTTCTACCGTCCGGGGACGATTTATCTGTATTTTCACAAAATATCCGGCCGGGCGGATTTGAATCCAATCCAGTATATCCGGGGAAAATATTTCTCGATTCAACTGAATAACTCTCCGGCACCTCTCCCAGGCGGTGTTCAACTGCTGTTTATCTTCAGTCTCATCAAGACCAAAAACACGCGGCAAATTTTCCACAAGCGCTTTTCGTTCATCCGGAGCCGGCGGAAACATAACCCCTTCCTCATCAATTAATTTCCCCCGGCGACGTTCCTGCTGACTATCATATATCACTGCAATAGCCACCGGCTTTCTCTCCTTAACTTCTATTACCAGCCGGTTTGGGAATTCCCGACGAACAAAAACAGAATTAAATCTCTTTATGTTTTCCAACAGCGTTTGCTGCACTTTTTTTGAAGAAATTGCAAGAATACTGGGGTGACTCAACTGCTGGTTGGTATCACCGGTTTTCTCGCGAAATATATTTTTTTCCAGGACCTTTTCAACCCGTTCTTCCCTGATCACATTCAATCCCGTCACTTTCAGCTTAACAGTCAACCGCTCGGCCGACTGGCTGTAACGGTAAAAATCATAACCGACAAAACTCAGCAGGGAAAAAATAACTACAACAATCAAACCAACCAGCCATCTATAGCCGGGAGCAAATCCAGCCAGAAAACTCCAGTCTAATCCCCGGTCGTTTTTCCGTTGGCGGGAATTACGTGGTCCCATATCAGGCATCCTGAAAATCCTCCCGGGCCCGGCAAACCAGGCCCCAGACCAGTTCTTCAAAACTTATCCCCGCCTCGCCCGCCGCCATCGGCAAAAGTGATGTGGCGGTCAGACCGGGAATCGTGTTAATTTCCAGCAGATTTGGCCGATTATCTCTATCCATAATAAAATCCACCCGACACAGCGAAGCTGTTTCCGCCTCTTTAACTATATCTTCGGTAATATCGTGCAATATTTTCACCTGTTCTTCTTCCAGGGGGGCCGGCACATCATATTCCGTCAGTCCTTTTGTATATTTAGTATCATAATCAAAAAACTCGTGACTCGGCCGAATCCCCACAGGCGGTAAAATTTTCATTTCATCCAGGGTTATAACTCCTACCGTAACTTCATACCCTTCCACATACTCCTCAACCAGCAGCTGGTCGTCGTATTCAAATGCTTTACGAGCAGCTTCTTCCAGCTCCCCCGGCTCGACAATAGACATTCCCAGGCTGCTGCCTTCCCGCCGCGGTTTGACAACCAACCGGGAAAAATCCTTAACATTCCGAATCTCCTTCTCCTCCTCCAGGATAAACCAATCAGCAGTGGGCAGAGCAAGCTGTTCATAAATATACTTGGATCGGATTTTATCCATACACAGGGCACTCGCGGCAACCCCGGGGCCTGTATAAGGTATGCCATACCATTCCAGCAGGGCCTGAATTGTTCCGTCCTCTCCGCCCCGGCCATGCAGAGCAATAAAAGCTGTATCTACACGATCACGACAAAGCCGGGAACCAAGGTCACGCTCAGTATCATATTTCTTCACCGTGCAGGGAGCCGACTCCAGGGCCTCACAGACGGCTTTTCCCGTTTTCAAAGAAACTTCTCTTTCGGCCGAATCACCGCCGCAGATTACAGCAACTGTTTCAGGTTCTTTCACTGCAGACCACCGTTAACAACAGGTATTTTTTGCGGAATACATATTTCAGTTTCCAGGGGAATATTAAATTTATTTTTAACAGCCCGGCGGGCACGCCGGATCAATTCCATCACATCGGCGGCCCGGGCCTCTCCCCGGTTAATTATAAAATTGGCATGTTTTTCAGAAATTTTTGCATCTCCGCACTCAGTGCCTTTCAACCCGGCCTCCTCAATCAGGGCCCCCGCATTTTTATCAGGCGGATTTTTAAATATGGAGCCCGCCGAGGGAACCTCCACCGGTTGCGTGAGCCGCCGACGACGCAAATTTTCAAGTTTTTTTCTATTAATTTTTTCCGCCGACCCCGAAACAAATTTTAGCCGGGCCTGCAAAACCAGGACATTGTCGGGTAATCCGGAGCGACGGTAACCATAATTAAGATTATCGGGAGAAACGTGTTTTACTTTCCCGTTGCCATCCAAGCAGGTAATATCCACCACCAGGTCAAGTATATCCGTTTCCCGGGCTCCGGCGTTCATCTTTATCGCCCCGCCAACACTGCCGGGAATTCCCGCAGCCCATTCAAGTCCTTCAAACCCCCGTTGAGCCACCTGATGAGCCAGGCGCGGCAAAAACAAACCACCGCCCGCTTTTACTATATTCTTATCAAATTCAAAATCAGCCAGCCGCCCCCGCAAACGGACAATTGTTTTTTCAAAACCCTCATCGGGAAAAAGAACATTACTGCCATTACCAAGAAAGAAAAAATCCTTTTTTTCAAATTCAGCGGAAAACTCTTGGACATCATCATAATCAACCAGCTCAATTATCCTGCGGGCCGGCCCACCGATCTCAAAGGTGGTCAGCGAACTCAGGGGGACATTTTCTTTAATTTCCATCTTTTTCTCCTCTTACAATCCGGGCGACTCGATCAAGAACCGGTTCAGCCAGGTTAACCACGTCTCCGGCCCCCATGGTAAACAGATTCTGTTTTTTCCCGGGTTCTACCTGCTGTTCAATCCAGTTCAAAACCTCTTCCCTCTCGCCGGCAAAAGCAGTAACATCCCCGTTTCGGGAGGGGCCAATCTTGTTTTGCAAAAATTCAAGATCTATACCCTCTATTTTTTCTTCCCCGGCCGGATAAACATCCATCACGCAGAGACGGTCCGCATCCGCTAAGGCCTGGCCAAAATCTGCCGCCAGCTGTTTGGTGCGCGAATAGCGATGGGGCTGAAAAACAACCAGCAGCTCACCCGCGAGGTTTTCCCGGGCCGCACTGATCGTCTTATCGATCTCCGTGGGGTGGTGGGCATAATCATCATAAACCCGAAAAGAATTTACTTTGCCTTTAAACTCAAAACGCCGGGCCACTCCTTCAAAGTTCTCAAGCCCCCTCTTTATAGCTTCAAATTCAATATTTTTTTCAAGCCCAATCGCAGCGGCACCCAGGGCATTTAGAACGTTAAACCGACCGGGCACGGGAAGTTTTATGTCTCCTAAATTTTTATTGTTAAACTGGACAGTAAATTTTGAACCACCATCCACCTGTTTCAAATCAACCGGCCGCAGATCATTATGACCGGCAAAACCATAAGTTTTAAACGGTTTTCGTACCCTGTCGAGTAAATTGAACACTCGCTCATCATCGCCACAAAGGGCAGCAAAACCATAAAACGGAATGGAGTTAATAAACTCCGCAAATGCATCTTCAACCGCATCCATACTTCCATAATGATCCATATGATCATCATCGATATTGGTAACAATGCTCATAATGGGCATTAACTTCAGAAACGATCCGTCCGACTCATCCGCTTCCACAACAATCTGTTTGTCCGAGCCAAGACGTGCTCCTATGCCCAGGTTATGCATCCGACCGCCCACCACAACCGTTGGGTCAAATCCGGCCGACTGCAGAATCATGGAAACCATTGCTGTGGTTGTCGTTTTCCCGTGGGTACCGGCCACGGCTATTCCCTGTTTTAGACGCATTAATTCCGCCAGCATTTCAGCCCGGGGAATAACAGGAATATTATTTTTTCGGGCCGCTTTTATTTCACAATTATCTTCTCCCACCGCTGAAGTTTTCACCACTACGTCGGCACCAGAAATATTTTTTGAAGAATGTCCGATTTTAATCTCAGCCCCCCGCCGACGCAGGTTCCGAATTCGAGCGTTTTCTTTTATATCCGAGCCACTAACTTCATAACCCAGCGTTAACAAAACCTCGGCAATACCGCTCATCCCAACGCCGCCAATGCCGACAAAATGAATTAAACTTGTTCGCCTGAATTTCAACTGCTAACCCTCCGGGAAATATTTAACAACAAACCAATTCCAATCATATTCACAAGTAAAGACGAACCACCATAACTGATCAGGGGCATCGGCACACCGGTAGTGGGAATCAACCCGCCAACAACAGATAAATTCAAGGCCGATTGAAACCCAATCAAAAACACCAAACCAACTCCCAGCATCCGATCAAAAGAATTTGGGCTCTGCAAACTAATCATGAACCCGCGAATAATTACTACTAACAGCAAAGTTATCACAAACAAAAGACCGATAAATCCAATTTCTTCTCCCAGCACTGCAATTATGGAATCGGTAAAGGGTTCCGGCAAATAACCTCGTTTCATCATACTTTCCCCCAGCCCCTCCCCGAGTAATCCCCCGCGACTCAAAGCACGCAGTGTCTGTATTGCATGATATCCCCGGTCAAAGGGATCTCCCCAGGGATTGAGATAAGAAATTAATCGCGCCCGTCGATAATCACTTATAAATATAGCTGCTCCAGCCAGCGGCATCCCGAGGGCCATTAAAGAAAACAGGTAATGATAGGGGAAACCAGCCAGGAGCATCATTACCAGACCGAGCAGAGCCACCTGAAAAGCCGTCCCGGCATCCGGTTGAAGAATTATCAAAAATGCCAGCGACATTACCAGGAGACAAACCACAAACATATCCCTGACAATATTTTTCTGTTCCAGTTTTTCCTTGGTTAGATAGAGGGCACAGACTGCAATTACAGCCACCTTGGCAAATTCACTGGGTTGAAATCCTATTATACCAACATTAAGCCAGCGGCGCGCCCCTCCTGACTCGTGGCCGATAAATGGAACTAATACCAGCAAAAGAGTAATAATTATCAGGACATAACCCAGGGGAATTAATTTCTTCAATACTTCCACCGGTATGGAAGCTGTTACAACCAAAGCTGTTATCGATAGGACGCTCCAGATTATCTGTCTCTGAAAAAAATAAAATTCATTGCTGAATTCTCGGAAAGCATTCATGGCGCTGGAACTAAAGACCATAAGTAGTCCCACGACCAATAAAACAGCGGTTGCCAGCAATAAACTTAAATCAATTTCTTTAAATATTTTCACTGGCAAGCGCCTCCTTCGTCCACAGACGAAACTTCTCGCCGCGCCGGCGGTAATTATCAAATTCATCAAAACTGGTTGCCCCGGGCGATAACAAAACCATTTCTCCCGGCTCAGCCCTTTTAACCAGGTCCTTTACCGCCGTTTCCCATTCCTGATAGATCTCAAATTGTAGATTATTTTCCCGGGCCAGAGTTTGCAACCGGGCCTCCAGCCGGGAATCAGCACAGATATTTAATCTTCTCAATTTAGAATCTTGCAAAAGTTCAAACAATCGGCCAAAATCACTATCTTTGCTCCCGCCGCCCAGGACAAGGCTGAAGGAAGAATCTATTTTTTCTATCAACGCTTCCACAGCCGCCGGATTCGTCCCCTTGGAATCATTTATGACAGTTACCGGGGCGGCGGTATCTATTTCTTCCACCCGGTGAGGAAGCGGTTGGAATTTTCCCAGTACTTCACGAATTAAGTCACCATCACCGGAAAAATTTATAAAAGTCAAAACCGCCAGCAGGTTTTCCGGATAGAGACGAAGAATCAGTGGAAATTCTTCGCGGGGAATAATTTTTCCTTCTATGTTCAAACCCTCCCCGGTCCATTTTATTTTTTTGACCGTCCCGGCGAAGTCTTTCCCAAAATAATTCAGTTCACAGCGCGCCCCCAGATGTTCAAGCCGCCGATCTCCCCGGAGCGAATAGGGGACAGTAACCCGTCCGCCCGAAGCTGTTCTACTCATAAGCTCTATTTTTAAACTATGGTATTCTTTTAGCGATGAATGCCTGTCCTGGTGATCGTCCCCGAGATTCAAAAGCAAAGAATTATCAGGCGCAAAATCTCTCATCCCCTCAACCTGAAAACTGCTTACCTCCACCACGTAATTATCCTCACTGTTATTGTCCCCTTCAAAAACAGCTTTTATCAGGGGGCGACCCAGATTTCCGCATACCTCAAAATTTTTGGCAAACATCTCCGATAAAAACTCGCCGGACAACTTGGTGCACGTACTCTTACCGTTAGTGCCTGTGATCGCCCATATTTTCCCTTCACACAACCGATACGCAAGCTCGAGTTCACCCAAAACCGGTATTCCCCGGCCGCGGGCCTGTTTCAATATTTTATGTTCCCGGGGAAGTCCGGGACTGATTACAAGCAATTCAATGTTTTCAGGCAACTTTTCCGGCTGAAATTGCCAGCTAATACTATCAATTTCCAGGTAATCTTCCCGTTCAACCTCCCCGGGGGGCAAATCATCAAGAACTACAATTTCAACTCCCCATTCAGTCAGTACTTCAGCAACCGCCCGCCCCGTCCGGCCAAAGCCATACACTCCTACAGTTTTAGAAGAAATATTTTCAATAATATCGTCTTCACTCATTTTATTTCTCTGCAACCTCATCTCAATTTTAAAGTACTCAGAGTTATCAAGGCTAAAATTATTCCCACTATCCAGAAGCGGACGGTTATTTTACTTTCCGGCAACCCTTTAAGCTCAAAATGATGATGAAGCGGAGACATTTTAAGCAACCGGTGGCCCTTGAATTTAAAATATGCCACCTGGGCAATTACTGAAATAGCTTCGACAACAAAAATGCCACCAACAATTACAAGCAGTAATTCCTGCTTGGTAATTATAGCCACCAGCCCAATAACTCCCCCGAGGGGCAATGAACCGGCATCGCCCATAAATACCTGGGCGGGATGTGAATTAAACCATAAAAATCCAAGCCCCGCCCCCACTAAACTGGAAATAAAGACAGTCAATTCTGCAGCCCCCCTAATATTTGGGACCTGCAAATATTCACTGAACAAATAATGTCCACTTATATAGGCCAGCGCTGCATAAGTAACGGCCACAAACACAACACTTCCAATGGCCAACCCATCAAGACCGTCGGTTAAATTCACAGCATTGGACGTTCCCATCAAAACCAACATTACAAAGGGAAGATAAACAAGCCCCAGCGGTATCCAGGTTTCCTTCATAAACGGCAAAAAAACCGAACGGCTCAACTGGGGGCGAAACTCCTCGGAAATCCAGAGTAATCTAATCGGCAGGTTATCCCTGATTAGCCACAGCCCAACCACAAAAGCAACAATCAACTGGACCAGAAGTTTAATTTTCATTGACAGTCCGCGCCCCTGTGGGCTGCGCATCTGATACCAGTCATCCAGTGCTCCCAGAAATCCCAGGGCCAACAATACAAACAGGCTCATCTGGATAAATTTGTTGCTTAAATCCGCCCACAACAGGGTGGAAATTGTAATGGCTATAACCAGGAACACGCCCCCCATGGTCGGCGTCCCCTGTTTCCCCTCCTGGAATTCCAGGTGGGGACGATGCGTATTTTGAGAAATATCCCAGCTTTTAAAACGGGGTATCAACCACCACGCTAAAAACCAGCTGACCACCAGACCGGTGACGGCAGAATAGGCAGTCCTCAGGGTTATATACTGAAACACCCGGATAAAAGAATACCAGGCATCCGGAGCATAAAAATATTCATACATAGCATGCATCATTGATTATCCCGCCATTTTTCCACAAGCCGGTGTAAACCAACAGCGTGGGAGGATTTAACCAGGGCCGATTTGAACCCCCGGGGAGTCAAATCCATTATTTCATCAACCTTATCATAAAAATTGATCCCAACTTTATCTCCCGCGCCGTCTTTAATTTTCGCCCCATATTCCCCCACATAATGAATTTCCGAGTCAGAAAATTCGGCAAGTTTATGCCCAACTTTTTGGTGCAGCCGGCCGGCCTCATCGCCCAGTTCCAGCATATCCCCCAGGACAATCAACCGGGGAGCCGGCAATTCCAGCAGATGATCAAGAGCTGAAATTACAGAATCGGGATTAGCGTTGTAACTGCCGTCAATCAGCAAACAATCACTAATGTTTTCCTGCTGACCCCGTCCTTCAACCGGAGATAAATTTTCTATCTGTCCATTCAATTTTTCCGGAGGCACCCCCAAATTTTCCGCCACGCAGAAGGCAAGCGCAGCATCACGCAGCAACTCATTTCGAGTCAACGGCAGTGAAATTTCGCGGCCTTCTACATTCATCACTGTATTTTCTCCATTTTTCCGCCAGTTCACCCTATAATCAGCTCTTGCCGAGGAACCAACTTTCACCGGTTCCACAGAACTGGAAGCCTTTATTCTATCCATATGCTTAAGATCATCCGGAATCACTGCCAGGCCATCTTCCGGCAGGCCAGCAAGTAAATCACTTTTTTCATCCGCCAGGTTCTCCACAGAACTTAATCCTGCAAGATGGGCGGGGCCAATATGTGTTATTATTCCCACCCCGGGGCGTAGTATAGAGGTGAGTAGTTTTATTTCTCCGGGCTGATTTGTCGCCACTTCCGCTACCAGCACATCCTTTCCGCCTTCGTTTAAAACAGTCAGCGGCAGGCCAATCTGATTGTTATAATTCCCCGGTGTTTTCCCCACCGAAAATACCGCTGAAAGCAGGCCGGCAACCATTTCCTTCACGGTGGTCTTACCACAACTGCCGGTAATTCCTATCACCCGGGAATCAATTTCAGCCCGAAAGTTACTCGCCAGTTCCTGCAGGGCCTCCAGTGAATCCGCAACCACCAATTGCGGTATTTCCACCGGCCGGGGTTCTTCAACAACAGCGACCGCAGCCCCCGCTTCAACAGCATCCTCAAGATAGACATGACCGTGAGTATTTTCTCCCGGCAGGGCAACAAACAAATCACCGGATTTACAATTTCGGCTATCAATTTTTACTCCCCTGATTTGCTCGGGCAATCCACTCGCGGGGGCATGGATTTCAGCGCCCCCGGGAATTATATTTTCAAACTGGTGACCGGCAAGTTCAACCAAGGGTTTGCAAAACCTCCCTGGCCACGCCGGCATCGTTAAAATCAATTACCCGGTCTCCAATTACCTGCTGGGTTTCATGGCCTTTCCCCACAATCAGAACAAGATCTTCCGGGGTGGCTCTTTCCAGGGCCCCCCTGATTGCCTGGCCCCGATCAACTTCTACATGGTGGTTGTTGTTTTGCATCCCCGAAACTATTTCTTCGATAATTTGTTCGGGATCTTCCGAACGGGGATTATCAGAAGTTACAATTGAATAATCAGCAAATTCATCGGCCACCGCCCCCATCTTCGGGCGCTTTCCCCGGTCGCGATCGCCTCCAGCCCCAAAGACACAGATAATTTCACCCTCCACCAGCGGTTTTAGACTTTTAATCACGTTTTCCATTGCCGAAGAGGTATGAGCATAATCAACAATAACCCCCGGTGAATCAGAAATACGTTCACACCGGCCGGGAATATTTTTGCAGTTTTTTACTCCCGCCTCAACTATTTCTGGATCCACTTCAAGTTCCAGTGCAATTGCGGCAGCAAGAGCTATATTTTCATAATTAAAAGTCCCGGTCAAATTTGAATTTAAATTTAAAATATCTCCCGCTGGTGTCTCCAGCCGGAGTCGCACTCCCCCCAGCGAAGATTCCCTGTCTGATACCCTGTAATTTCCCTCCAGCCCCACTCCAACGGCCCCCTCCTCTTTTACAAGTCGCCGACCATATTCATCACCAACGGAAGCAACTTTAATTTTACTCTGATCAAAAAGAATTTTTTTTGCCCGGTAATAATCCTCCATATTCTCATGATAATCAAGATGGTCCCGGGACAAATTGGTAAACCCGGCGGCGGCAAACGAAAGTCCCTCCACGCGGCCCTGGACAAGGCCGTGTGAAGAGACTTCCATAACAACTGCTGTGCCGCCACGATTTGCCCATTCACTCAGGCGCCTGTAATTTTCGGCAACGGAAGGCGTGGTCGTTTCAACTGATTTATCAACCTCTCCGTTAAACCGGCAAGCGATGGTTCCAATCAGGCCAGTCGATTCCCCTTGCGCCTGAAGAATGGCCTCCAAAATGTGGGTGGTGGTGGTCTTACCGTTTGTCCCGGTAACACCAAGCAAAGTAAGATCCTGCGAAGGATTCCCATAAAATTTTTGCAAAAGTGGAACAATAAGAGCTTCCGGTGGGGAAGCGGTAAGAACTGGGAGTGGAAAATTATCAGGTAAGAAATTTTTCTTATCTTTATCAATCAATACTGCGGCGGCTCCGGCCTCCGCGGCTTCGGCCAAATACTGGTGACCGTCGGCGTCGTGGCCGGACAATGCTACAAACAAATCGGCACCTTCAATTTTGCGGGTATCAGTTTTTATCCCGTCAATTGAAACGTCGCGGGTAAATTCAATTTCAAGACCAGAAACAAGTTCACTTATCCGCACGGAATGACCCGCTCCTCAAACAGTTTTAAGTCATGGGGAACGCCCCCCTTCCGGGGACAGTTGCGCCCATTGACCGGTTTTAACTTTCATAACGGGAACAGTATCCGCCGCCACCATTCCCAGTTGAGTTATTGCAATTTTTTGAATACGATCCAGTCTTTTCAACCGGGCCACTTTTACTTCCCGGCGATTCACCGTCATCCGCAGGTTATGATTTTTACTTTCCAGCCGGTGTATTTCCTGGCGAACCCGGCCAAGCCTAACCTGGCGGTATACGATCTGGCTGCACAAAACACCAACCAGAAATAATGCCAGGGTCCCAAGGAACAGAAATTGAGGTGAAACGGACCGGCGGCGAGCACGCAAAAATCTTCGAAGCCAGTTCAGTAGTCCCTGAAAAGAAGACTGCAGCCGCTTTGACCGGCTGCGGTAATATGTATTATTCCCAAAGGTCATAGAGTGCTTCATCTCCTGTTGTATTTCCGAGCGGGGATAACTTCCCCCTGTCCCGGATGGACTGTATTTAAATTCGACATTTAATAGTATTTTCTAAAGTGTCTCTTCTAATACGGGCGCATTATCAAAACAAGAATAATATTGTGTCTAAAAAAGTGTATTTTCAACTGTTGTCTATTTTTTCAGCTACACGTAATTTGGCCGATCGAGCTCGCGAATTTACCTCAATTTCCTCCTTTTTTGGTTGTATTGGTGATTGAGTAACCACGCTGCAAACTTGCTCTTTGTCACAGGCACAAACCGGCAACTCCGGCGGGCAAACACAGCTCTGGGCCTGACGACGAAAAAATTTCTTAACTATCCGATCCTCAAGCGAATGAAAACTGATTACCGCCAGGCGACCACCGGGAGCCAGGACATCCAGCGCCTGGTGCAGACTATCCTCCAGGCGACTTATTTCTTCATTTACTTCAATCCGAAACGCCTGAAATACCCGGGCCAGCTCGCCGCTGCGGTGAGGTGGATACACCACCTCTTCAACCGCCGCTTTTACTTCTCCCGCTTTTTTAAGCGGTCTGGCGCTCATTAAAGAGCGGACAATCTGCTTCGAGCGCCGAACTTCAGCATTTTCTACAAGGATCCGGCGCAACTCCCCGGCGGAACTGTTGTTTAATAGCTCATAAGCCGGGGGATTAACACCCTCCGGATCAAATCGACAATCAAAAGGTTCCTCGTCATTTTGAAAGGAAAAACCTCGCCCGGATTCTCCCAGGTGAAACGAACAAATCCCAAGATCAAAATACACAGCATCAACCGGATGAATATTTTCCTTTTCCACCACCTGTTCCAGCTGGTGATAGCTCCGGTTATATATCTGCACTCGCTCCTCGGAAGCAAAATCTTGCGCAACTCGCTCGTATACCTCCGGATCACGCTCAAAGCCAAACAACCGGCCGGCGGGGCCCAGACAATCCAGGACAGCCCGGGCATGCCCGCCAAAACCAAACGTGGCATCAATCACCTTATTCGACTGTTTAAGAGCTAAATACTGAAGCAGTTCTCCCACAAGAACTGCTCTGTGTCCCTCGCCACTAGCCATGGTTGTCGTTTCCCCTTCCAGCTACTACTCCCACAGGGCAACCAGATGGCTACTGACGATTATCGAATATCTCCTGAGCTGCGGCCTCCATATCAATGTCTTCCTGGTATTCTTCCCAGCTCTCGGGGGCCCACAGTTCAACGTTATCAAAATTCCCAACCACAGTGACTTGATCATTAATCCCGGCCCATTTTTTAAGTTTGCGAGGTATTACCAGGCGTCCCTGAGAATCACAACTAACCTCGCTGGCCCGGGAAGAAAACGCTCGCCGAAGCTGCCGGGCTTCAGCTCTCGGTCCGGCGGCTCCGGCTTCTTCCAGGAATTTCACCCAGCCTTTGTATGGATACAAGGTCAGACAGTTGTCAAACCCGGATGAAAGTATCAACCGTTCGTCTTCTCTCAATTTATTTCTTATTGCCGAAGGCAAAGTTACACGGTTCTTGCTATCAATACTGTGCTCATATTCACCAAAAAAACCGCGGGGTTCAAACTCTTCGGCCATTGAAAAAACTCCACTTTTAATCCATTTTGTTCCACTTTCATCCACTTCCTGCCATAAGTATGCCACCTATCCTCCACTACTGTCAAGAATTTAATTAAAGTTTTAGGATTAAGTTGTCGATTAAAGGGAAATTTGGCGGTCAAGGCAAGAAATATACGGAAAATATTTTAAAATCAGTTTAAACTTGAAACAAAATAAAAAATAATGTGCGGGTGGTAAGCCGGATTCTGTTCACAGGCGATCATTTATCTGGGTCCTGGCTTGCGCCAGGACTCAAGCGGCCCACCAAAGTTTGGCCTTGCTCCGGATGGGGTTTACCCGCCCAGCACTCAATCGGGCACTAACAGGTAGAATTTAAAATCTCCGGGTCAATTTATCATTTGCTTTTGACCTAAAAATACACCTGGCAATACTCGATTGAGTGCTGGGCCGAACAGTAGCCACCTGAACAAAATTCAGATGACACCCGCCCGCTTTTCACCTTTCCCCAGCACTCAATCGGGCACTGACTGGTTGAATTCTAAATTTCCCAGCCAACCTATTTTTTACTACAAACTGGAAAATCAATCATTCAATACCCGATTGAGTGCTGGGTAGTATTGTCTCTGTGGCACTGGCCGGGCCAACGGTTTTCCCGCCGACCTCCCGGATTTCCCGGGACATCCATTAATGGAGTCCGGACTTTCCTCCCCGCACTCAATCGAAAACTGCCAGATAAAGCTTTAAATTTACCGGCCAACATATTTACTCCCGGCCTGAAAATCAAACTGGCAATTCCCGATTGAGTGCGGGGCGATCGCTCACACCCGCACAATATATATTTTAACAGCTAATACAATTCAACCTACTTAAAACCAAAAAATCCCCGGAAATATTCCCCCGCGATTAAAATTTAATCAATTAATTTTCAACTTCCATATTTTCCCGGGTACGATAATATACTTTTTCCGCGCGGGCAGCCATATTTTTTACAGAATACTTCCGGGCCAACTCGTAGGCATTACCGGCAGTTTTTTGAAGCAACTGCTGATTTT
>JBNJDC010000001.1:0-36078 GCA_051744565.1 bacterium | reverse complement strand
TCCCCTTCCGATTGAATGCTATTGCGGTGTTTCCACTTAAAAATTCATTGATCTCTTCAGGTACTTCTCCGTTTGAGGATTTTTGCTCTTCGGAATCTTTCCGGGGTCCGCTTATCTTTTTTGCTTCTTCAAGCATTTCACCGGCGCGCGAGGGGCCAACTCCCTGGATCTGTTGGAGCTCCTCCTCGGCGGAAGAAGCAACATCCACCACTGAATTAAAACCGGCAGCCTGAAAATCTTCTGCAGTTGCCGGTCCCACTCCGGGTAGATCCGTCAATTCCGCTTCCGAAGCTTCCTCTTTTCTTTCAGTGGCCGAAGACTCATCGCTCGTTTCTTCACCGACGTTTTCCTGAAGAAAAGCACGGCGCGCCAGTCTATTTTTAACCACTCGATAGGTGGTATCACAATCGTAAAGCTGGCGCCGTAAATTTTCCATCTTTTCTACTGTCAAGCCGCGAAACCCGGTAAAAATCAGGTTTGCCGACTCTTCAATTTCATCTTCTAATTCTTCAACCCATTCAACTTTGCGTGGATTTACCATTTCTGTTCCTCCTTAAAACTCAGGTCCAATTAAAGCAGGTCCCAGGCAGCAGCCGGGTCAATTTTTACCGACGGGCCCATGGTGGGCGTAATAACAATTGAATCAAGATACTGTCCCTGTCCTTTTACTCCAGCGGGGCGCTCTTCAACTATAAATTTCAACACTGCCTGAAGGTTATCCCGCAGCTCATCTGCTGTCATTTCATCTATGCCAACAATTGTATGGATAATTCCATACTGATCGTTACGCAGTTCCATCTGTCCTTTTTTTAACTTTTCAACAACATCCGCAACGTCAAACGTAACCGTTCCGGCTTTATTATTGGGCATCAACCCCCGCGGGCCAAGAACCGGCCCCAGGACGCTTACATCGCTCATCATATCGGGAGTGGCTACGGCCTGATCAAATTCCAGCCAGCCATCCTGTATTTTTTCAATCAAATCGTCCGCGCCAACCGCGGTAACACCGGCTTCTTCCGCTTCTTTAACTTTTTCTCCCCGGGCAAAAACTATAACGCGAGTTTCCTGGCCCGTTCCATGGGGCAAAACAAGTGAAGCGCGAAACTGCTGGTCAGCCTGGGCGGGATCGATATTCAAGCGCACATGGCATTCAACTGTTTCCGCAAAATCAGCGGTCGCCACCTTCTTAACGGCCTGGACCGCCTCTTTCAGATCCGAGTAAGAACCGGACTGCACTTTTTCCTCAAGTTCTTGATAACGCTTGCTTTTATTTTTAGTTGTCATCTTCCTGAACTCCTTCAATTTCAATTCCCATACTTCGCGCCGTTCCGGCAACAATCTTCATTGCCGCCTCAACATCATAAGCGTTTAGGTCGGGTAACTTAGTTTCAGCAATATCTTTTACATCTGCCTGGCTTACCGAACCCACTTTATTTTTGTTAGGTTCTCCCGAGCCGGACACCAGTCCAGCTTTACGCTTGAGAAGAACAGAGGCGGGGGGAGTTTTTGTGATAAACTCAAAACTTCTGTCCTGGTAAACCGTGATTTCAACCGGAATCAAGATCCCGGTTTCATGTTCACTTGTCTTTTCATTAAACGCATTACAGAACTCCATAATATTAACCCCGTGCTGTCCAAGCGCGGGTCCAACCGGCGGGGACGGCTCTGCCTGTCCAGCCGGGATTTGAAGTTTTATCTCTGCTTCAACTGGTTTGTCTGCCATTTTAAACCCTCATCATTTCAAAATATTTTTACAACTTCTCTGCTTGATCAAAATTCAACTCAACGGGCGTTGACCGGCCAAACATATCAACCGATACGTGAAGCTTGGCTTTTTCTATATCCACTTCATTAACTGTCCCGGTCATCTCTTCCATGGCACCGGAAATTATCCGGACGGTATCTCCGTCACTAAATTCAACTTCGGGTTCGCCGCCCTCTTCGCCGATCTGGGAAAGAACTTCGCTCATTTCTGTTTCTTCAACAGGAATCGGGTTCATCTGTGTCCCTACAAATCCCGTTACCCCCCGGGTCTGTCGGATAAAATGCCAGTTGTCTTCCGACATTTCCATCCGAATAAATATATAACCGGGATAAAGCTGTTTTTCCACTTCCTGTTTTTCTTTCCCTTTTATTTCCATTACTTCCCGCGTGGGGACAACCACTTCATCAACCACATCTTCATATCCTTCTTCTTCCACCCGGTCAAGAAGACGGTCTCTGATTTTTTGCTCCTGACCGGCAAACGTATGCAATATATACCAGTTCATTCCATCTTTATCTTCCGCATCCGCCTGTTCATCAGCGGCAGATGCAGAAGATTCAGTTTCATTTACCATTAAAAATCGCTCCCGAAAGGATAATTATTATTAGGCCCCGGTTAAAAATATAAAAATCTGACCAAAAATAAGGTCAAGCAATCCCACGTAAACCATAAATATAAAGGCACATACCAGGACCAAAAGAGTGGATTCCAATAATTTACTCTTGCTGGGCCAGTTAACCCGGCCACCGGGGCGCGCTTCAAGCCAGACTTCATATAAGAATTTTTTTAATTTTTTATACCACTTGAACATGCCTTAACAGCCCAACCTTTCCGATTAAATCCAGGTCCTAAAAAGCCCATACTATTACACATGGCAGGCCCGCCGGGAGTCGAACCCGGAGCCTCCGGATTTGGAGTCCGGCGCTCTGCCAGTTCGAGCTACGGGCCTATTTATATATTTTTTAAAATTTTGAAGTAATCCGGCAGAGTGAAGAAGTAAAACTTCAGGCCACCTGCTATTTTATATACACACACCTTCCCCCTGCTTCCCGCTGGTAAAAAAAGAGTATAACAGCCGGGGCGTGGGTTTGTCAAAATTTATTTTTCAATTTAGCTCTTATCTTCTTCTTCGTTGACCTCACTTATAAAATGGAGCCGAGGATGGGATTCGAACCCACGACCTCATCCTTACCATGGACGCGCTCTGCCTGGCTGAGCTACCTCGGCCTCAGGAATCAAGGATTATATTAAAATTGCCACAATTCCACAACCTTTTTCCCCTCTCAGGGGGAACTCTTAGATATAATAATTAAATTGTTATTCTAAAAAACATCTTCCGCCGAATCTCCCCAAACCTGGAATGACTCCTTTCAGAAAAAACTATTTTTTACCGGAAATTTATACGAGAATTTAAATACCCCAGACCCCGGCGACGTTGACTCAGGGCAATGACCAGTCCAAGCGCCAGCCAGTTGGTCACCATGAAACTCCCCCCATAACTCACATAAGGCAGCGGCAGCCCAACCACGGGTAGCAATTCCAGCGAAAAACCAAGATTAATCATAATATGCAGCATCCAGATAAGCGCCACTCCGGAGCAAACGTAAAAATCCCACCAATTTTCAGCAAAAACAGCCGTTGACAGCGTACCATAAACCAGCAGACCAAAAAGTAACAAAATTATAAACCCAAGCGTAAGCCCGAGTTCTTCAATTGCCAGGGTAAAAATGAAATCGGTCCATAATTCCGGGATAAAACCAAGCTGACTCTGTGTCCCCTGCAGGTAACCCTGGCCAAATAACCCACCTGCCCCCACGGCAATGCGGGCCTGGGTGACGTGGTAACCACTGTCCAGGGGCGAACGGGCCGGATTGACATATATTTCCAGACGTCCGCGCTGATGATCGGGCAAATAATTAAAGATTGCCCCCCCGGCCACCAGACATACTAAGGCTACAACCACCATCGCACTGACGGGCATTTTACCCGAAATTCGATAGACTACTCCGGCAAAATAAATTAGGAGCCCGGTAATAATTATCCAGAAAATTACAACTCCGGTGCTAACCTGTGAAGTCAAAATTCCAACCAGCCAGCCAAATTTAGCCGGAAAAACTATTCTGCCCAGAAGCCCGCCAATTCCTCCCGCCGCGGCCAGGACAAAGAACAATCCTTCCCGCCAGAAGCCAAGGATAAACAGCCAGCCTATAAAAAATAAAAAGTATATCAGGGCAGTCCCCGTGTCCCCTTTTATTAAAATTATCAGGAATGGAAAAAACAAAATTAATCCAGACAGACCTATACACTGCAGGCGACTGAGCTTCTCCCGGGAATACTTTTTAGCGACCACAGCCAGCAGCATAAGCGAGAAAAGTTTCAAAATTTCCGCCGGCTGAATATGAAACAACCCCAGGTCCAACCAGCTTCTTTCCCCGCGAATATTCACCCCCATAAATAACGTGGTTATCAGTAAAATAATCCCTCCAAAATACAAAAGAGCGGAACTTCTATACAACTGCCGCCGGGAGAAGTAATTGATTATAATTGCTCCGCTCAGGCCAATAAAAATCCATATCATCTGGCGCAGGGCCATTTCATAGCCATATACTCGCCGGGTTGCGCTGTAAATTAAGAAAATACCTATAACCGATAAGATAAGGGCCACTATTACAGAAGAAATAGCAGCTATTCGCCGGGGCATTTTATGCTTCGTCGCCCCCTGTGGTTTGTTCGTTTTCTTTTTTTTCACCGTTCTGATTCCGATTAAAATAACCAAGGTGGTGCATTTTCCTGTATATTTGGCGGGCACGCGGAGCTGCAACCTCGCCCCCGGTTCCCTTCCCGTCCAGATAAACAACAACAACATAACGGGGATTATCCCGGGGAGCCGCCGAAACAAACCAGGCGTCCGGAGAAGAAGAATCTGATTCATCATCCACCTTTATTTTTTGCACTGTGCCGGTTTTCCCAATTATTTCGGGGGCAATTTTTTGATAAGATGTGTCGTGCTGGGCCCAGTAACCGGTTCCCTCCTCCACGACTCTTCCCAGTGTTTCCACCATTTTTTTCCGATAGATGCCTGTATCCAGGGAGGTTTTCTTATGCTTCGAGGGACGATTATTATTAAGCCGGGGTACAATTAATTTGCCCGTCAACAGGGAAGCAAACAGCTGAGCCTGCTTAATCGGGGTAACAAGGGTATAACCCTGGCCGATAATTGCATTTACCTCGTCCCCGCCGGTCCAGTCCTCGGTGGTATAATTTTTTTTCAACCGCGGAGAAGAAAGCTGGGGTTTCAATTCCCGCGGAAAATCTATCCCCGTTTTCCTGTTGTAATTTAATTTCCGAGCAAATTTCAATACCGGTTTATAGCCCAGCTTCTGAACCAGTTTATAAAAATATACATTACAGGAGTGAACCAGGGCCCGGTGCAAATTCAAGCGCCCGTGCCCATCTTCTTCCCAGCAGCGAAAAGTATGATCACCGTATTTTAACTTCCCGTCACAGTTAAAAATATGACCGGGATTAAATTTTTTTGCTGCTAATACCGCCGCGTATGGAATTATTTTGAATGTGGAACCAGGCGGAAAACGCCCCCGGGTTATTCTGTTGTGCAGGGGATCATTTTTTGCTCGCAGCAAACTGTGAATTGTCTCATCGTCCCCGAAAATCAGATTATTAGGATCATAGGAAGGATGGCTGTAAAAAGCACGTACCCGGCCGCTGGGGATTTCCATTACAACTGCCGCCCCACCGGAGTCACCGGTAAAACTCTTGTGAATTTTTTTCTGGAGGCGAACATCCACGGCAAGCTGTAAATCACGCCCGGACGAAGGAGGTATTGATCGGGGGGAGGACAGTTCACGAATAAACTCCCCTGTTGCCGACACTTCTATCCAGCGCAGTCCTTCATTGCCCCTAAGTTGCGAATCATAATAATACTCAATCCCGCCCTTGCCCACTATATCGCCCTGGGAAAGACCCTGGCCCCGTCTCGACTGCAGCTCTTTTTTATCTATTTCCCCGGTATAGCCCACCACCGGAGCCATAGCCTCGTCGTAACGATAAACCCGATGGGGATAATTTCTTACTTTCAAGTCAGAAAAATAATGCGCATGCTCTTCAAACCAGATCTGTTGTTCTTCGTTCAAACCTCGTATTATTATCCGGCGGTGAGAATTAAGCAGTTTATCCTCCAGCTTATCTCTGGCAAGTTCCAGGCCGTTTGCCAGTTTAATCAGCCGATGCAAAGGAAGGTTCACCCGGCGACTATTCTTGACCAGATGGGGTATAGGTTCATCAGCCGCAACAATTTTTCCGGTATAATCCCTGATTATTCCCCGCCGGGCGGGAATTTTCTCATGGCGAATTCTATTCACTTCGCTGAGTCTTTTGAAATCTTCCCCCCGGGTGATCTGCAGATATAAAATTCGGCCAAAAATCAAAATTAAAAACGCTATAAATATCAGGTATAAAGGTGAGAGACGCCGGGTCAAATCATTTTCTTTTTGCTGATTATTCATTTTTTATAGCCTGTGAATTGAGCCGGAATTAAAATAATTAATAACCGGTAATATAATAAATCCCGCTAAAAATGTCATAACCAGGGCGGAAAGATCAGGGGGGACCACCGCGCCGCCCAGAACAAATATAACTGCCCCGCGAAGGAAAAATACTATAATTAAAAACACTACAATCCCCAGTCCCCGAATGGTAAACAGTTGCCACTGTATAAAAGGTTTAGTTGCCTGGACAGCTAGTATTGCCACTCCCAGGCCAATCAATAAACTCCCCGCCAGGTAGCCATGAATCATTTCAGCCAGTAATCCGGCAACCAACCCGCCAAATAATATTTTTGGTGTTGAATAACTGCGAAAGAAAAGAAAGAGGGGAAAAAGAAGCAACAAGAAGCCCCCTATCCCAATAAATTCAAGCAACCAGTCACAAATATATAAAACAAGAAGAGTTAATACTTCAACCATTACCAATTAACACCCACAAAAAACGAGGGAATTTGTTATAACCGGCCGGTTCAACAACCACTTCCTCGGCCGAACGAGCACCTGAAGCTGTTTTTATTTTTCGTACCTTGCCGATCAATAACCGGGGCGGGGAAAGTGAACTGGCCGGTGCTGTATATACTTTTTCGCCCCCGGCAAGAGAAAGGTATTCTGGAAACTGACTTATTGTAAGAGTTTGATGACCTTCGCCCCGGAGAATAAACTGACGGTCGGGTATGCCCTCGATTTTTACCCCTATTTTAAAGCGAGGATCGGTAGGCAAAATCACCCGGCTCACCCGGGGAGCAACCGCCTGTATTCTACCCCGCAATATCCAGGTATCAGCCCGGGCTTCAAAAACAGGCACATCCGCCTGCAGGCCGGAATTATACCCTTTATTCAACCGAATGGTGCGCTCCCAGCCGGTTAAGTTCTGCTGAATTACCCGGGCTCCAATCAAACGATCAAAATTATGTTCGGGAAGCGTAAGCTGGCGGCGCAATAAACGGTTATCTGCCTGCAACTGGCGGTTCTTAATCTTTAAATCCTGGTATTTTTTTTCAACTTTCCTGAGATTATCAAGTTTCTGAAGCAAACTGCGCCGGCTTTTAATCCCCGAATACAACCGATCAACCGTTTCTAAAGTAAAATTATAGGAATCATTTATATAGCCAACGGCAGGTTGAAAATAATAATGAGGAGCCACCCCCCAGGCCGTTTCAAAGAATAACAGACCGACGGCAAATAAAAAATAAACCGCATAATAAATCCAGTTTTTCTGGCTCATCGACGGGAGCACCGACCAGCACGAATTAATTCTTTTTCAAAAAAATTGTCCTTTTTTATCCCGTTGCCGGCGTTCTTCCAGCAATTAAAAACCTTTCGAAAAATATCTAAAGGGCGGCTGCGGGGAAGAAAATTTCTGCCGGAGCATTCAATTAACCAGAATTTACCGGTAGTTTTACCAAATTTAATTAGCTTCGTTTTCCTCCTGAACCCGTTTCATTTCCTGGAGGTAAAGACCGGTTCCGCGGACAACACAGGTCAAGGGATCTTCTGTAATAGTTACGGGCAGCGAAGTATGTTTGCTGATCAAGCGATCAATTCCTTTCAACTTGGCTCCTCCACCCACCACAACTATACCCCGATCAGTAATATCCGCCGACAGTTCCGGGGGAGTCTCTTCAAGGGTGGTTTTAATACTTTTTATAATAGTTTCTACCGGTTCATCCAGGGCCTCCCTGATTTCTTCCCCGGTAATTGTTAAAGTCTTGGGAAGTCCGGATTCTAAATCACGGCCGCGAATTTCATATTCCAGTTCATCAAATTCTTTTGCCGGAAAAGCTGACCCGATTTCCATTTTCACTTCCTCGCTGGTTCGATCCCCAACCATCAAACCATAATTTTCCCGCAAATAACTGTTTATGGCCGTATCCATCTCGTCCCCGCCCACGCGGACCGAGCGGGCCACAACCATCCCCCCCATGGAAATCACTGCAACTTCAGTAGTTCCCCCGCCAATGTCCACAACCATATTCCCCGCCGGTTCATACACGGGCATTTCCGCACCGATAGCAGCCGCCAGCGGTTCTTCTATAATGTGTATTTCCCGGGCCCCGGCGTGTTCTCCGGACTCCATTACCGCCCTTTTTTCCACTTCTGTTACACCATAGGGTACTCCAATAACCATCCGGGGGCTGACAAATTTTCTTCTATTATGGACTTTGTCAATAAAATACCTGATCATTTTTTCCGTAACATCAAAATCGGCAATAACTCCGTCCTTAAGCGGCCGCAGGGCCCTTATTTTGGCCGGAGTGCGCCCGATCATTTTTTTGGCCTTGTTACCAACTGCCAGGACTTTATCAGTGTCATCATCAATTGCCACGATTGAGGGCTCGCGCAGAACCACTCCTTTTCCTTTAACATAGACCAGGGTATTGGCAGTTCCAAGGTCTATCCCCATATCATTAGAAAATAAACTATAAATATAATCAACAGGTTGAAACAACTTAATCAACTCCTGAAATTTATGATGAAATTTCTCGTAAAAGTTTAACCGCCCGGGGATAAGGATTATCTCCACCGGCCAATTCTGATAATATACGGCGTGCTTCTTTCTCACGCCCCCGGGCAAGCAAATACCGGGCGTATAATACTTGATATTCCGGTTTATCCTGTCCGTCAGCAAAATTCTGCAACAACCGGTGAGCTTGATTTAACCGTTTTGTCTTGATTGCAACCTTTATTCTACTTAATTGAATATTTTTAAAAACACGACTGTTAGCTTCCCGCCGGGGTTCTATTAGCCTATGAGCTGTCTGAAGCAATTCATCGGCTCGCTTCAGGTCTTCTTTTTCTCCCCGACCGAGCAGGGAACGTGCTTTATTTAACAACAAAACCGGGTCCCTGGTCTGCCCCAGGGTTTCATAATAACTTATAGCTGTCTCATAATCACCTTTTTCAAAATACAGGTTGGCCAGCAAGGCAATTAGTTCCGGCGACCGAAATCCACTTTCATAAGCTCTCAGCGCCAGCTCCAGGGCCCGGGAATTATAACCCCCCCGAACTTCTGAACTATAAATTTTCCCCAGCTGAAAGTAAAGGTAAGCGCTGAAAAAATAATCTTTAACCCGAAGCTGCCATTCTGGATTTCCTTCCAGTCGGCGGTAACAACTCAGAGCTGTTTCGACCAAATTTTTTCGTCCCGATAGCTCTGAATCTTTCTGCAGTCGATTTCGGGTAAAATAATAGATATGACGGGCAGTTTTCAGGAGTAGCTCGCCGTTAAAAGGCTCCTCTTGCAGTTTATTTTTATAGTTTTTCACAACCGTAGCTTCAACTTTTTTACTCAGCCGCGGTTGATTAAAATAATAATTAACTACCGCTACCAGGGCAAAAATAACCAGGACTGCCCCGGCAATTCGCACAATTTTTTTATGTTCTTTGACTGCAGTTAAAAAAGTTTTAATAAGAGAAAGCATAATTATTTTTCATACCATTGATTATTTAAAAACACTAACTTGAAGACCTGCCCACCTGTTCGGGAGGAACATTCAGCTCAATTTCAGCCTCTTCCCGGCGGGCGTTCAACCAGCTGTCAAAATAACTTTCAATTTTTTTACTTCGTATTCTTTGAACAATAGTCTGCATGGTTTCCCCGGACAACTCGTCCACATTTGCCGGGCGACGATCCGAAATTGCCAGGAGATGATAACCAAATTTAGAATTAACCGGAGAACTGATTTTGCCGGTCTTCAGCTGACGCAAACGATCACTTATTTTTGATACAATCCGATTATTTTCAGCCAGTTCCCCCCGCCAGCGTTCAGGATTCTCAACAAGCTCGGGAACAATCAATTCCGTGGGTACCCATCCGTAATCACCGCTATTTTCAGCCGCCAGTCCGTGGTAATTGCTTGCAATATTTCGCAGTTTTGAAATTGGCCGGTTAACATTCGTAAGCTGATTATACACAGTATCTGCTTCCATTTCAGCCAGTTTTTGTTCTTCTTGGCCCGCCAGCCGGGATCGGATTTCATCTTCCACCTGTTCAAGGGGCAGCTGCCGTTCAAAATCAGCTTTTTCAAGGTAATAAAGGTAATAACCGTCCTCCCGGCGAACCAGTTCACTGATTTCTCCCGGCTGAAGTCCAAAAACAACCCGTTGAACCTGCTCCTCAAGTTCTTCAGGTTTGACCCACCCTACCAACCCCCCGCTGGAGGCGGTGGCGGTATCAGCCGAGTAAGTCCGGGCCAGCTCGCCAAAATCATCGCCGATAGAATGCCGGCGACGTATCTGATCTAACAGTTGATTGACTTCGTCCAGCTGCTGGCGGTAATCCGGCGCAGACGTATCAGGGGAGTCCAGCATAATCTGGCGCACATAGGCCCGGGGGGGCGCCTTAAACTCTTCAGAATTTGCCCTGTAATATTTTTGCACCCGGGTATCAGCTACATACTGCAGGGGGTCAATAAAAACCCCGTATAACCGGACTTCCCGGACAGCATCAGCGGCCAGGTATTCTGCTTCAGTATCGGTGAAATCCACCTTGTTTTCCAGCCAGCTTGTAACCCTCAAGTTTTCTACCCGTTCAGTTTCACTTTCAACAAGTTCCTCCTGGCGAGCCGGAGAAACCCGATCCAGAAACTGCTGATAAATATCCGGATCAAACCGACCGGATTCATCACGAAACTCAGGCCGCGAAGTTAACCACTCTCTGACCTCTTCTTTTGTAGCCGCCCCGCCAGCTCCGTGCAAATATCGACGCAATAATACCCGGTTGACCTCCTGTTCAAAAGCTTCCCCCCGCAGCCGCTGCAGCGTTTCACTGTCCACCGGTCCTTCATTTTCTTCTCGATATGTCTCCTGTTGACGGCTGAATTGCTCCTGAAAATCGGAAAGAGGAATTTTTTCCCCATCAACAGTGGCCACGTGTTGTTCCTGCGGCCCACTGAATCCTCCCATCCCCCAGCTGGCAAAAATAGTGACAACAAAAGCGATAACAATCATCCATATTATGGTTTTCATCTGGTCCCGCAGCCAGTTCATAATTAAAACTCCTTGTATTATCTGATATTAAATAAATGCTCGAACGATTAAATTGCCGATATTAATTTAGTTTAGCAAATTCTGGCTATAATTTTATATTTTTGTCTTAAATTGAAAAGAAAAATATAAAAATCTTTAATATTGATCCGGAAGGAACAAAAGTAAAAAAACAGGCGGTTTACCCAAGAATGTAAACGGTTTTATACTGGCGACCAAAAAGCAGGGCCTGGCGGCGATTCGAAAAACATAGGTCAATTCGGTTCCCCTTAATGGCCCCGCCCACATCGGCAGCTAAAGCATACCCGTAGCCTTCAACATAAAGCAAAGTCCCCAGGGGGATAACCCGGGGATCCACAGCGACAATACCATAACCCGCCGACAGTCCAAGTGCAGTATAGCCATCGTTATAAGGAGCAGTATCAAGAGCATGGGTGGAATACCCGGTAGCCAGCATTCGTTTGCTTGCCCGCCGACGAAGCTTCTGCAGCTGCTCAACCTTAAAATCAGCCTGCCCGTTAAGTTTTATGGCCGGAGCGGGTTCATCAACCACCCGGCCGCCAATTTTTTTCCCCGGCTGGCCACCACGGATCAAAAATGAATGGGAGGAAGGAAGAGCATCAGTATTAATTGATCGCGTCGAATAATCAATTGATTTCACTTTTTTATCATCAGATTTTTCAGGATAAAGAAAAATATGTGTCCCCCTGGAAATAGTAGTTTCCGGGGCTGGGAAAACCCGGGTGAAATCAGAAGGATCCAGGCCCTGCTCATCTAAAAATTCATCTACAGTATGAGCAGTAGTAGCTACGGTATGTTGATTATCCGGTAAAATAACCCGAACGGAAATAACATCTCTTTCAGCTTCCACCACCACAGGTAGAAGTAATACCGCAGCCAGCACTGTCAGCAAACCCAGACGCACTAATTTCATGAATTTAACCCCCAGAATAAATTTTGGGTCGGTAGGATCATATTAATGTTGTGTGAGTTAGTGCAAATGCTGGCTCATCAGCGACCCGGCTCTTCACCTGCCATAATAATGTATCACATATCCCCAAAAAAATAAACTTTATCTTACACAATTTCCTATGAGATAATAATCCAAACCTGAAAAAAACCACCTGATTTAATGTT
This sequence comes from bacterium, assembly GCA_051744565.1. Taxonomy (GTDB): domain Bacteria; phylum T1Sed10-126; class T1Sed10-126; order T1Sed10-126; family T1Sed10-126; genus CAZKRS01. The sequence continues at coordinate 23,628 of JBNJDC010000001.1, read as the reverse complement.
CCGGGGAGCTGGTTGTAATTTGAAATTAATACATCGCTATATATTTAAAGAACTGCTGGTCCCTTTTCTTCTCGGTCTGGCTCTTTTTACCGGGATTTTAATCTTTCACCAGTTATTTGAAATCACCGATTTAATAATATCCCGGGGGTTCGCCCCGCTCAATATTCTTTTATTTACCGCGGCCTCAATTCCGGAAACATTTTATTTTACCGTACCAATGGCGATTCTCATGGGAGTATTAATGGCTTATGGCCGCCTGGCCGCCGACATGGAATTAACCATAATGCGGGCCTCCGGTCTCTCCCTCCACTCCCTATTAGTTCCCCCCTTAATTGCCGGGATTTTATTAACCACAGGGCTTTTGTTTATGCGAGAATTTGGACTACCGGCACTTTCTAAATTCCAGGCCCGGCAGCTCTCAGAAATGGAAACCCCCAGCCCGCCCGAACTCATCTCTGCCGGACGTTACGTAGAAATCGGCCCCTATACTATCTATGCGGAGAAAATTGAAAACGATGTAATGATTCAGCTGTTTGTAGAAGACCGAAGTGAGGAAAACCCCCTGAGAATTTTCGCTCAACGCGGCAAATGGCGGGGAGGAAAAAACAATCAATACCAACTTCTGCTTGAAGACGGTATAATTCATCAGCAATCAGAACAACAATACAGGAATATACAGTTCAGCCGGCAAACCTTCCCCTTCCGGATGGAAAATTTTTCCGCCGATGTTGCACTTAATATTGAAGACGCCGCTTCATTTACTCACCTCTACAGGCGAGTTAATGAAATCAACAGAGAACTTGATTCACTGGAAAAACAATTTTCCCGCCTGCCTTCAGACTCTCCTTCGCAGAAACTTTTAAACACCCGGCGGGAATCCCGGCGGCGCACGATTACCTTCCACCGGGCACTGGCAATTCCTTTTGCCTCATTTTTCTTAATCCTGGTTGCCGCCCCTTTTGGCATGCTATCCCGGCAAAGCGGTAAGTCAATTGGCTTTGTTCTCAGTCTGCTGATAATTTTTCTTTACTATATGATGATAACGGCCAGTGAACCACTGGCTATGGAGGGATGGGTGAATCCCGCGCTCGCTATCTGGATACCCAACCTGTTATTCGGAAGCACGGGGCTGGGATTGCTGGGCTATTTACATTTCAGGGGAAAATAACTTTTTCAAACCTACAGCTGGCGCTTAACCAGCATTATATCAATCCGGTCCGAAATATCCTCCATCCGGTCGGCAAGAGCTGCCGTCAGCTGAATCAAATCACGGGCCTGCATTTTTTCAGCCAGCTCAAGATCTTCCATTTCAAACAGGTCACTGATAAGCTGCCACTCAATTCTATCCACTTCCTGTTCGAGTTCCTCAACCTGGCGAGCCAGACGTCCCGCTTCTTCCCAGTCAGAATTTAAAGCTGCCACAATTCCCACCAGGGGTTCAAAACATTCCAGGACTTTTTCTATAAGTTTTCGGAAGCGTTCGTCCAGTTCATCTGGAACCCGCGGGTTTTGCTGGGCAATAAAATCACTGATGGTTTCAGCTCTATTTGCCACCTTATCTATTAATTCAACCAGGGTGATATAGTCGCCGCGAAAAAGGGGCATAAATGCTCCCTCATAAATCTGTATCTCAATTTCTCTTCTTATTTCATCTGCAGCATGTTCTTTTTCATGGACTTTAAATGAACTGTCCTTAAAATCTTCGTTCTCATCCAGGTATTTAACCATCATTTCTTCAAAAACTTCGAGACATTCGTTTACAGCATCAAGATGGGCCTGGATTGATTTTTTAACCTCAGCTTCTTTACTTCCAAAAATCATTCTGAAACCTCCGCCCTGTTCATGATTTTATACCAAAATTAGCAAGCACTTAATCATAGAAGTTAATTACAAATTATTCAACAATTTCCTTCCAGGTACCTTCCGTCATATCATAGTTGTTCTGGCCTATGTTTCGTTCAACTCCAAGGGCCCGCCGCGGGTAATCAACAAGGTTGAAAGTCAACCAGAGCTGTCGATCGTGATCTTTCAGTTCCCGGTAAATAATTCTCATTTCCCAGCAGTGCAGCTGTCGGTATAATTTAAAACGGGTCTCTTCCAGCTGATCTTTCTGGCGACTCCAGAGAAGATCACTGCGAAATCGCCACCTGTCGCCGGCGGGGCTCCAGTTAAAATGATGGCCAAGTTGAGAAAAATCATCCCCGGACCGGCGGTTATAATCCCAGCTGAATCCCGTTTTAAACTGCCGACTCAAGTTGAAATCCCATTCTGTATTAAGCTGGCTGATCTTTTCTTCCTGCCAGCTATAGTTAATAAACTGGTTCCATTTCCAGTAATTGTTAACCGGAAACTCAAAATTTAACCTGATCGGATAAACTCGACTATCGGATAAAATTTCAGCGGTTTTAGAGCGGCGAAGATCATATCCACCGCGCAGATGAAAATAACTGTTCCCCGGCTGCCAGCTGGCTGAAAAATCAAGATTGTGCTCAATTCTACCCGAACTTTCCAATCCTCTGTCTTTCCCCATCAGATTCAGTTTCACTTCATCCCGGTGATTAAATCGTTCTTTTAAATTATAAGTTAAATCAAGGTTCACTCCCGGAATATAACGTATTGAATTTCTAAGCCGAAATATTCCGGCACCGGTGGTCAGCGACTCCTCTGCCCCTGATTCATCATTTAATATTTCTTCGTACTTCTGCTGATATCCGAAGCGATAGGACTGATTGAGCCAGCTTGTCCAGGGGACCGAACGAGTTAATGAATTCTGAACCCACATGTCCCAGGGACGAAAGTAAGTGTCTCCTTCTGTATTTTCATACCTTTTTTCCGCCACGCCCTCAAAACGATAATAATATCCGGACGGTAAAAATTCAAAATTAACCGGAAAAAGTTGGTAATGAACCCGGGGCATATAACCCGAACTTCTCCTGAAATCATCTGTTTCTTCCGCCAGCCGATCGGTTCGCTTACCTCCCACCCGAAATAACGACTGCTCTCCCCGGCGAATAAGTGCTCCCTGGAGAGTCCGTTCATTTTCCGTCCGCAGGGAAAGTGAACTCTGAAATTCTCGATTAAAACGGGCATAATCCGGCCAGTCTGCTTCACCGTGCATTCGCCAGGGAACAGAATCAAACGAATAATCCACGGATGCTTTTAATTTCCGAAGCTCATGTTCCTTTTCCGAGCGCACTTCTTCTTCCTTTTCTGCGTCGTATACAAGCGGACGACGGCGGGAACGAAAGTAATACAGGTAAGCATACTGCTCCTCTTCATCGTATTCAACGTCAGCACCAATCCCGGCCCCTGAATATTCGCGCAGGTCGGTATAAATAGTCCCCGTGATCGGCTGTTCATCACGCTCCATCAAATATCTGTAGCCAAGCTCCAGCATAAAACCATCGTGTGAGCTGTAACCGGGGTTGATTTTCCAGCGTGAAAACCGGTGTTTTAAATCCACCATCATCCAGGGTAAATAAAAGACGGGAACCCGGCCAATTGATACAACTACATTATACCCGACAAGTCTATCCCCGGGGTAAAGGTGGAATTCCCCGGCTCTAATCCTGTAATGAGGATTTTCAAGATCACAGGTAGTCAAAGAAGCAGAAGGTGCAACCAGATGGGTGTCTATTTCCCCTTTCACTTCTGCTGTCCGTAAAAACCAGGGCTCAAATTCACCGATAATTTTTTCTGTCTCGACTTCATCATCAGCTAAATCAATTCGGATATAATCGCCTTTTACCTGGCTTTTTCCGTCCAGGATAAGCCGGGCGTTCCCCTTAAGGACCAACTGTTGTTTACCTTCGTGATAATACACTTTATCCGCATATATATGTCTCTGCCCCCACCGGGCCCGAACATTTCCCCGGGCGGTTAAAATACCCCGCCGCATATTCCAGTCCATATGCTCTGCTTCCTCCAGACGCAGGACTTTATCCGGAGCTGCGATACATATTTCGGGAGCAAAAGTATAAATTAAAAAAAGAAACAGTCCGACTGTAACCAATATAAATTTAGTTCTATCCATCAATCAACACCTGTAGTTTCAACTCCAATAAGTGGTAATTCAGGTTAAATAAAGTAAGAAAACAGTATAAATTATAAAAGCCAAGTTGACATCATCCACCTTTTTGTTAGACTCTCTGTCCATTCAAAGGAGGTTTTTACCATGTATGCAGTTTTTTCTATTGGCAGCCATCAGTACAGAGTGGAACCTGAATCTGAAGTCACAGTTTTTCGCCGCGACGAAAAAGAAGGCGAAGAGATTGAAATTGACGAAGTACTGCTGGTCAAAAACGACGATGAAACCTTAGTCGGACAGCCTTATGTCGAAAATGCTCGGATTAAAGCCACCGTGAGCGAACATTTTCGCGGTGATAAAATCACAGTATTTGACTATAAAAGACGGGAAGGCCGGCGCCGCAAGCTGGGACACCGGGATGATCTTACCCGCTTAAAAATCGATTCCATCGACGTCTAAAATTTCCAGTGATGACAGAGATCTATTTTCACCGCAGTAATTCCAGCGGTGAAATCATAGGAATTTCTGCCCGGGGACACTCCGGTGATGCTAGTGAAGGTGAAAGTATAGTCTGCGCCGGTATATCCACTGTTTTCGAACTACTGCTGGCCGGAGCGAAGAATCTGCCCGCCCCGGCCGTAAAATTCGAGCAGGACAATACCCGGGCCAGTCAGCAGCTAATGGTTGAACCAGAAAAACTGGAAAAACAACAGTGGAGTTGCTACCGGAATATGCTCCGGGCAGCCAGTGAAGTCCTGGAAAAAATAGCTGAAAATCATCCCGAATTTTGTTCGATCGCGGATAAAACAGCCTGACTCATTCGTCTGTCTTAGTCAGAATTTTTCCAGTTGGAACCGGGAAACACTGGCCGGTTAGGCAATAATTCCGTTCTTTAGCTTTTGAATTGCTTATTTCTTAGTTGACTGTTAAAATATTATGGTGTCTGTTTTCAATTGAATAAAAATTTTGAATTGATTTTGAGGAGGAAATACAATGGCCACAAAAATGAGCCAGGGTGCAACACGAAATGGAAGAGATAGTGAATCAAACCGTCTTGGTGTAAAACGTTTCGAAGGGCAACTTGTAAAAAACGGGAATATTCTGGTCCGCCAGCGCGGAACAAAATACCATCCCGGATTCAACGTCGGAAAAGGAAAAGATGACACTCTTTTTGCCAAAGCCGACGGCTACGTGGTTTTTAACCGCCGGGGCTCGGACAGGAAATACGTCAACGTTCTAACCGAAGAAAACATGCAACACCTGGACGATTTTGCCCCGGATTCGGCTGATTCCACCGCAGGCGCTCCAGTTTAAGTTTCTTTTCTAAATTCTTTCCTTTAACCCGCTACGGGGTGTAATTTACCATGGCCCGGCCATTTATTGATGAAGTCCAATTAACAGCCTGTGGCGGCGATGGCGGCGATGGCTGTACATCTTTTGAAAGCCAGCCCTATCAACCCCATGGAGGACCGGATGGTGGCAACGGTGGTCCCGGTGGGGACGTAATTATAAAAGCCTCCAACTCTCTAACCACTCTGGCTGAATTCAACCACCAGGAAAATCTGCAGGCTGAAAATGGAAAACCCGGCGGGCCGGGAAATAAAAAAGGTGCGGCGGGGGATGATAAGGTTATAGAGGTTCCCGTGGGCACCGTTATCTATAACAACAATACAGGCGAAAAAATAGCTGATTTAACCGAAGCAAACGATACAAAAATTGTCGCCCAGGGTGGTGATGGCGGCCGCGGAAACAGCAGTTTTGCTTCCAGCAAACGCCAGAAACCCCGGTTTCATGAGTTTGGAGAAGCCGGAGAAAAAGTCCCCCTGCGAATGGAATTAAAACTGCTGGCCGAGGTGGGGCTGGTCGGTCTACCCAATGCTGGTAAATCTACCCTGCTGGCCAGCATCACGGGAGCCCATCCGGAAATCGCCAGTCATCCGTTTACAACCAAGAAACCAAATCTTGGCGTGTTGTTTCACAACCACAAACGTTTAACGATCTGTGACATACCCGGACTGATTGAAGAAGCTCACCGGGGAGCGGGACTTGGTATCCAATTTTTAAAACATATTGACAGGACGGAGCTTTTGCTTCATATAATAGATATTTCAGGGACCACTCCCCTGCAGGATTACAAAATAATCCGTAAGGAACTGGAGGCTTATAATCCAGGCTTGCTTAATAAACCAACATTAATCGCCGTAAACAAAATAGATCTCGTCGAGGAAGAACTGGTTGATTTATTTGTGGAAGAAATATCCCCCGCTCCCGGACCGGTAATCCCTGTATCAGCCCGGGAAGGACAAAACCTTGAACAACTGGAGGATAAGATCTGGGAACAATACGAACTGAGCCAGAAAGAATCTGAAGCAAAAAGCGAAAATCGTTCCGAGCGGGTCGTGAGGATGGAACAGAAAGATCCCATCAAGGTCCAGAAAAAAGGCGATAGATTTTTACTCAGTGGAGACAGGGTTGTTAATCTGCTGGAAAGATTTGATTTGACAAATCCGGACGCTCTGAGCTATGTTCGGATGCGCCTGCTGGAGATGGGTCTGCACAAAAAATTGGAAAAAGCCGGCTGCAAACCGGGCGATACTGTCCAGGTCGGCAGACAGGAGTTTAACTACACGGGATGAATCGATCAGAACTGAAACAGGCCAACCGGATTGTCATAAAAATAGGCTCCTCCCTGCTGGATAAAGATTACCGCAACTACGTTGATAAGCTTATCCGCCAGGTTAACGACTTAATGGAGCAGGACAAGGAGATAGTTATTGTCAGTTCCGGCGCTATATTTTTTGGCTTGCAGGTTTTGAATAAGTCAAACGCTCCCGAGACACTCCCCGAAAAACAGGCAACCGCCGCCGCCGGCCAGCCGGTATTAATGAAATACTACCAGGAACAATTTAACCGTTACAACCTGAACACCGCCCAGGTTTTGCTTACCCGGGAAGGTATTCACAACCGGCAAACTTATCTAAACGCCTCCAATACCATGAATAAACTGCTGGAGATGAGAGTTGTCCCCATAATCAATGAAAACGACACGGTAGCCACCGACGAAATACAATTCGGAGACAACGATACACTATCCGTCCTGGTTTCCACCCTTGTTGACGCCGATTTATTGGTCATTCTCAGTGATGTTCGGGGGCTTTACCCCGGGGATCCGGAAAAACACGACCGCCCTATTCGCAAAGTAGATGAAATTGATGAAAATATCCGGGATATAGCCGGGCCCGCCGACCGGGACAGTACAACGGTGGGCGGAATGATTACTAAAATCCAGGCGGCGGAAACTTTAACCAATTCCGGAACACCGCTGGTAATTGCCGCCGGAAAAGAAAAAAATGTCCTGGAAAAAATTATTGACGGTCAAGAGGTAGGGACACTATTTGTTCCCCGCAAAGGGGCTGAAGCTATAAAAGGCAGAAAACGCTGGATTGGCTACCACCTGCTGCCCAAGGGGTATATCCAGGTGGACGCCGGAGCTGTCCAGGCAATAAAAGAGGGAGGCACAAGTCTTCTACCTTCCGGCGTTATGCAATCCGACGGGCAATTTGAGCGGGGTGACGCGGTGAAAATTTTAACTCCCGGCGAGGAAGAATTTGCCCGGGGTTTAACCAACTATAACCGACAGGAAGTCAACGATTTAAAAGGATGTCAAACTGATGAAATTTCTGATATCCTTGGACATCATTATTTTGACGAAATAATACATCGAGACAACATGGTGGTGTTTCCAGATGAAAAATGAAGTTTCAGGCGTAGAAAGTTTAGCCAGCCGGGCCAAAGAAGCCTCCCGGGGGCTGGCATCAGTTTCAACCGAGGATAAAAACCTGGCTCTAAAAGCTATCGCTGAAAACCTGGACAATCATCGGGAAGAAATTAAAAAAGCGAACCAGAAAGATCTTAAAACCGGAAGAGACAGCGGGCTATCCGAAGCACTGCTGGACAGACTAAAACTTACCGAAGCCCGCATTGACGGCATGATTGACGGGGTCCGCCAGGTTCAACAGCTGGAAGATCCGGTGGGGGAAATAATAGAAATGAAAAAAAGACCCAACGATCTAAAAATTGGCAGACAGCGGGTACCGCTGGGTGTCATTGGAATAATTTATGAATCCCGGCCTAATGTTACCGTCGATGCTGCAGTTCTCTGCCTGAAATCGGGCAACTGTACTCTACTCAGGGGAGGCTCCGAAGCCAAACATTCTAACTACCTGCTGATTGATCTAATCCAGGAAGCTATCCGGGACCATCTGCCCGACAACTGTGTTCAAATTCTCCGCAACCAGGACCATGCACTTGTGGATGAAATGCTTGCCCTTGACGACTATATCGATGTAATTATTCCCCGGGGGGGAGAGGGTTTAATTGAAATGGTTTCGGAAAAGTCTAAAATGCCGGTAATTAAACATTATAAAGGGGTCTGTCACGTATACATTTCCAACAACGCTGACCTGGAAATGGCCCGAAAAATCAGTATTAATGCTAAAACTCAGCGTCCAGCCGTCTGCAACGCGATGGAAACTCTCGTCCTGGACCGTCAAATGCCCGACGAATGGGTCAAGAAAATTTTAGCGGACCTGGCGGAGGAAAACGTCGAGCTGCGCTGTGATTCTTATCTTCTCGACCTGCTGGAGGATACACCGCTGGAAGCTGTAGAAGCTTCCCCTGAAGACTGGGACGAGGAATACCTGGATTTAATTTTAAGTGTAAAAAGTGTCGAGGGATCGAACGAAGCCATTGACCATATCAACCGTCATGCTTCCAATCATTCCGATGCAATAGTTACCGAAAATTACTCGGAAGCTGAACAATTTTTGAATGAAATTGATTCCGCCGCCGTCTATGTAAACGCTTCAACACGGTTCACGGATGGGTATGAATTCGGACTGGGGGCGGAAATCGGTATCAGCACCGAAAGGCTGCACGCCCGGGGCCCGATGGGACTGCGTGAACTTACCATTCCAAAGTATGTTATTTATGGCCAGGGTCAAATCCGAACCTGACTGCGGCCCGAAAACGGGTTTCTTCGGTGGGATGTTCAATCCTATTCATTTTGGACATCTACTGAGTGTTCAGCAGATAGCTGAAAAACTCGAGCTTGAGCAGGTATTATTCGTTCCCACGGCAAATCCACCCCATCGATCCAGGCCAGAAGTGCCAGCCAAAATACGCCTGGAAATGACCCGGAGGGCCGTGGCTAATAACCCCCTTTTTGAAGTTTGTGAGCTTGAAATCAACGATAATACAAAGTCTTACACCGTAGAAACTGTTGAAAAATTGCTCCAAAATAAACCGGAGCTGAAACTTTTTTTACTTGTCGGAACCGATGAGCTGGCTGAATTTGACACCTGGGAGCGCTGGAACGATTTACTTCACCTAGCCACCGTAGTGGGAATGAAAAGACCGGGATTTGATATTCAAAATATAGATGAAATAATCCGCAAAAAATGCCGGATTGTGGATATTCCCGAGCTGGAAATTTCCAGCTCCGAAATACGTCGTAAATGCAAAAATGGTGAATCAATTCGCTACCGGCTACCGGAAAAAGTTCGCCAATTTATTCTCAAGCACAACTTATACATTGAAAATTAAAGATATACCAATCCAGATTTCCGAACAACAGTTAAACTTTGTCCGAAAATACCTGAACGAAAGGAAAAAACACACCCAGTCCACCCTGGATATAATTAAAAAATTACTAACTTGCTATCAGCCGCTTGAAGAAATTAAAGATGAACTTTATCTAGCTGTACTTTTTCATGATTGTGCGCGGGAGTTATCCTCCGCCCGCCAGCAGGAGCTGGCGGAAAAATTCCGGGGTTCACTGGACAAAATAGAAAAAAATGTCCCTTCTCTTTGGCATGGTCCAGCCGGGGCGCAGTTGCTGGTCGAAGAACTGAATTTTTCCCCGGACGATAAAATAGTACAGGTAGTAGCCAACCATTCAACCGGAGTGAAAAATCCCGGGCGAGTGTTAAAAGGACTGGTTGTAGCCGATTTTTCCGAAAAATTACGGGACTTCTCCGAAGCTCAAAAATTACGAAATAAAATCGGCAGCTGGAGTTTTAACAGACTAACACGCGCAGTATTTAAAAATAAAATTATTTTCTGTCTGCACAAAAGTTCCAAGCTTCACCCGAACTCAATTGAGGCCTATAATTCGTTATGCGATTAACCACTACAATTGTTTTCAGTCTGACGTTTATTCTAATTACCGGTTCCCTGGTTTTTTTCTGGTTCCCACCGGAGAAAAATGATGTCGCCCAACCCGGAATTAATCTGTCCCGACTGCTTACTTCCCGGCGGCGAATAAAAGGTGTCCTGGTCCATAAACAACAGGATAAGCCGGTATTATTTTACCTGGTTGGTTATGAACCTATTACCCAGCGCAACAGCTGGATTTATCTTCCGCCAGAAGCAACCGTTATGTCTCCCACGCTCGGCCGGGAAACGGACCTTGGCCACCTGTACAGCGATCTTTCAGAACGTGGGTTTTTAACTGAACTGGAAGATATTTTCAATCTAAAGCTTTCATTTCACGTTACCACTGCCAACAATCAGCTCGAACAGATAGTAGACTTAATGGGCGGAATTTCAATACCTTTTGAAAAAATACCGGACAATTTATCCGCTCCCCCGCGCCGCTGGCTGGATGGTGCGCTCACGCAAGATTTTGCTGCTAATGCTTATGATAACCAGGGAATCGACGGTTTGCGTTACCGGCATAAAACGGTGCTACTGGGAATTATTAACCGCCTCAAAAATAATCCCAACCTGTTAGATAAGAAGCAAGTCATCCAGGCCGTTTACAACCAGCTTAAAACCAATCTCTCCCCGGACGAATTTAACCTGCTGCTCCGCCTGATAGCAAAACTTGAAAAAGAAAAAATAAAATTTCTGACAGCTCTTATTACCGATAATGAAAACCAGCTTGAAACGGAAAGAGTAGTAAATATGCTTCCCCCGCCGGTGAAAAAAATAATTGATTCCTCCTCCCGCCAGGACGTGATTAAAATTCAAATACTTAACGGAACAAGTAAATCAGGGATGGCTTCCAAATACCGGCAAAAGCTTCAACCACTGGAATTTGTTGATGTTGTGGAAATAGGGAACGCCGATCGTTATAATTACCAGGAAAGCCGATTTATAGACCGCAGCAATCAACCACAATCGGCCTGGCGCCTCAAACAGCTGCTGGGGAAAGGAAGCCTGGAGATTGATCCATCAGCGGAGTTGCTGGTTGATGTAACCTTTATTATAGGCGAAGATTTAGTCGAAATTCCAAATATTAATGAGAATTTATGAATTTTATAAAAAATTGATATACTGTACATCAGGTTTATAATTATTTTTCACTGGAGGTTTCTACTTGCATAACGGACTTGAACTGGCTCAACTTGCCGCTGAAATCCTCAGGGATAACAAAGCGGAGGAAGTTTTAATTTTAAATGTAAATGAACAGCTGGGTATAACTGATTTTTTTGTAATTGCGACCGGCCAATCCCGACCGCATTTAAAATTCTTACGGCAGGAATTAAAAAAACAATTAAAAAAAAGTGGTAACCGCACTCCCGAACACCTGGAGGGGGAAGCCGAACAGGGCTGGCTGCTGGCGGATTACGAAGAAGTGATAATTCACCTGTTCAACGAAGAAAAACGACAGTATTACAACCTGGAAGAATTATGGGCCGACGCCCCGCGAGTGTCTGCTTAATTTATAAAATATTTTAAAGACAGGTGTCAGAAATGGAATTTCAGGATGAGTTTGAAAAAGTGTTGTTTACCGAAGATGAAATACAGGCTAAAGTTTCCGAACTCGGGGAAACCATAACTGCTGATTACAGCGGTCGAAAGCCCCTGCTGATTGGAGTCCTGCGCGGTTGTGTCATATTTATCAGTGACCTGATGCGCCAATTAAAAATACCTGTTGAAATTGATTTTTTAGCCGTGGGAAGTTACGGTAAATCTTCTGTAACCAGCGGCGTGGTTCGCGTGCTGAAAGATTTAAACGAAGATATTGAAAATCGCCACGTTCTGCTTGTGGAGGATATAGTGGATTCCGGGCTCACCCTCAACTACCTGCTCGGATATCTGAAGGCAAGAAATCCGGCCAGTCTCTCCACCTGTGTTCTACTGGACAAACCCTACCGGCGCGAGGTGGAAGTGGAGGCGGACTACGTCGGTTTTGAGGTTCCGGATAAATTCCTGGTCGGCTATGGACTGGATTACGCCCAGCAATGGCGACACCTACCCTATATTGCCACTTTAAAGGATGAAGCTGTAAATAATTAGGAGGTTATTAATTATGGATAAATTATTAAAACTACTTGAAGTTAACGGCCGGGCCCGGCCCGAAGATCTGGCTGAAACACTGGATCTGTCGGTGGAAGAAGTCAAAAACAAAGTCAAACAATACGAAAAAAATGGTGTTATCCAGGGCTATCGCACTATAATTAACAGGCAGAAAATACAGGATTCTGAAGTACCGGTGGTCGGGTTAATCGAAGTCACCATTTCCCCCCAGCCGGACACCGGTTTTGATGAGATAGCCCGGGAAATATATGACCACCCCGAAGTAACTTCCTGTCACCTCTGTTCGGGCGACTATGATTTGCTTGTCCGGGTGGAAGCACGTGACCTGCAGAGCGTGGCGGAATTTGTTTCCCACCAACTGGCGCCCAACAGTAATGTCCATAAGACCGTTTCCCATTTCATGTTAAAAACTTACAAAGAAAACGGTTTTCGATTTGATGAACCCGCCGATGACCACCGGTTGAGCATCTCCCCATGAGCAGATTATCCCGAGTTGTCCGGGATCTTGAACCGTCCGGAATCCGTGAATTTTTTGACCTGGTCATGGGGATGGACGACGTCATATCGCTGGGAGTTGGCGAACCTGATTTTGCCACTCCCTGGCACATCAGGGAAGCTGCGATTAAATCTCTTGAGGACGGCTATACAAATTATACTTCCAACCAGGGGATGCCCCGGCTGCGCAAATTACTGGCCAACCACCTGGAGGAAAAACATAAAATAAAATATGATGCGGGTGAAGAATTGCTGATCACCACCGGGGTCAGCGAGGGAATGGACCTGGCAATGAGAGCTCTGCTAAATCCCGGGGACGAAGTTATAATTCCCTCGCCCTGTTATGTTTCTTATAAGCCAACCGTAATGATGCCAGGCGGGCGACCTCGTTTTTTAAACACTTCCAAAAATGGTAATTTTAAAATTAATCCCTCCCGCCTGGAGGATTTAATTAACGAAAATACAAAAATATTAGCGCTAAATTACCCCTGCAACCCTACCGGTGTCACCTACACGCGAAATGAACTGGAAAAAATTGCTGAAATTGTTCGCCGGGAGGATCTGCTGGTAATTACGGATGAAATTTACAGCCACCTGACTTACGGCAGTGTCCACATACCATTTCCCACTCTCGAGGGGATGAAAGAAAGAACTGTTTATTTAAATGGGTTTTCCAAAAACTGTGCGATGACCGGGATGAGAATTGCCTATGCCGGCGGGCCTGAACCTATTATTTCCGCAATGAATAAAATCCATCAGTACACGATGCTGTGTGCACCAACCACCTCCCAATTTGCTGCAATTGAAGCTGTCCTTGCCGGAGAAAGCTCAATCCATTCGATGCGCGATGAATACGAAAAAAGACGGGACCTGGTTGTTCAAAGACTGAATGAAATAGGACTTGATTGTCCGCAGCCGGCCGGCGCCTTCTATGCCTTTCCCTCGATAGAAAGCACCGGTCAAAAACCTGAAGAATTCTGTCGCAAATTACTGGAAGAAAAGAAGGTGGCGGTTGTTCCCGGTAAAGCTTTTGGGCCCGGTGGTGAAAATCATATTCGTCTCTCCTATGCCACTGATTACGAACTGCTGCAGGAGGCGCTCGAGCGGATGGAAGAATTTATCAAGGAATCTACTGCTAAATCAGTTTCTTGAACTTCAATAAGGGCAAAGGTTTACTGCTTGTTGCCAGCCGAAAAGCAGAGATAAACAACTTACTTAGTAAACTGAATTTTCAAGCGGACAACTCCCGTGAAAACATCTGGCACCTGGCCGATAGCGGAGAACAGATCACAGCATTTACCACCGGGATTGGGGACAAAAATGTAAAAAATACGATCAACTCCCGCCCCAATTCTTTTTTTGAGCGGCCGATCTTTATTACCGGCACCTGCGGAGCAACAGGAGATCAATACGAAAAACATGAACTATTTTTCCCTGACACAGTTTCCGGTCCTAACAGTCTCCAGAATTTCCAGGCCAATAATATCCTGCAAAAAATGACAAAAGAAACTCTCCAGAATACAAATATACTCCCGGGAAATATAACTTCCGGACTTCTGTACAGCGTAAATTCACCAGTTGTTAAGGCGGATGAACGCCGTAGAATGCGTAAAAAATTTTCCGCCGAAGCAATTGATATGGAAACATACCCCTTACTCAACGAACTTAAAACTGGCGGGATGACCCCCGAATGGTTCAGTTTTCGCATTATATCCGACACTGGTGAAAATACAGAAATTGAAGATATTAAGAAATTGCAAAATTCAGCCTGCAAACAACTAAACAACCTGCTTGTTAAACTTTTTAAAACTCCCGCCTGGCTAAAATACTTTAGCGCCGCCGCTTCTAACTCTCTATAATTTTAAGTTTTGATACCCGGGCATTTTCTTTTATATTTAACCCCGGTTTATTTACATGCAGGGGCAACAATATTTTTTCTTGCGAATGCTTGTTATCCAGCCAGAGAGTCGGATGAAAACTCCCCCCCGCAAGCAGATGTTCATGCGGCTGGAGAATACCGGTGGCCTCCTCCGAAATCTCCGGGATCTCATTCAGCTGAATTATATAACCCCCTTCTGGCAATTCCCACCAACCGTAATCATCAGAAGGATCCCGCCGTTCTGGTTCAATTTGTTCCCGGGCGGCAGCTTTAAATTCACTGCCACCAAAGTCAAGCTCCCCGGGGGAAATAAGCCGGTAAATTACTTCTGCAGTGAGCGCAACAGACTCGCCTTCCACCTGCGTATCTTTATACACCGCTTCGCGGATGTAATCATCAAAAATTTGACCACCAACAAGATACTTCATCCCTATCACCTCACAGAAGTTCTTTATAAAACAACTACCAGCAATTAGAAATCCATAACTTATTATTACTCAGAATGCATGCTCTCGTTTGAAACCTTCCGACTTAAGTTATAATATTATACCCTTCGACAAGCAACAAGTAACCATTAAAAATACAGGAGATTCCAGTGAAAAAATATCCGCTATTAACGATTGTTGGTTCGGGAATTATTATGTTTTTTCTCAGCCTGGCCGGAACTTATTACTGGGCCAGCTCCAGCAAAAAACCGCAAAAAAATGTCCAGAATCCGCGCCTGGTGAACTCCAGCGAACAACAAACGGAAGAGAAGGAAGAAGACAGGGTGGATACTGCCGAACTTACCCCTGATAACTGGGAATTATTTCTGGATTACGAAGGCGAAAGAATAGAAATGCTGGGAATAAAAAGAAAATATAACCAGGTAAACCTCCGGGCAGGACCGGGGACAGACTATGAAATTGCGGCAACTCCCTCGGGCGGGGATTTATTGTTCCCCCTGGATCGATTCAACCAATGGTACCGCGTTCAGCTTGAGGACGGTCAACTGGGCTGGATATACCGATCTCTCGTCCGCCAGTTAAAAGTTCCCCGACCGGTGGTGGATAATCTCACGGAAGATAAACCTTCCCTGAAGGAAGCTACTGAAAAACTTAACCCAGATGAATTTGAGGACCACAACCATCTAATAGTAAAAGAAAAAGCCGCCAACTTTAGAAGTGGGCCCGGACGTCAATTCTCTATCCGGGGCCGGGTATATCGATACCAGAAACTACGCCTGCTCGGACGACGAGCGGACTGGTATCGCATCCGAAATCACATAGGAGCTAACGGCTGGGTCAACGAAAAGATGGTTGAGCCCGTATTCTTAACCCCACCTGAAGACGCCCTCACTTTAGCCGAAGAGGAAGTGGATGAAAACACCCTGAGATCTCAACCTAAATTTCAATTTAGAGGCCACCACATACTGCCTGAACAGTTCCCCCTTAAAGTGATTGAAAGAACGGACGAGTGGATCCAGGTCATCCTGCAGAACGGTGATATCGGCTGGTTGCCCCGCCAAAATACTAAATCTGAAAATTAAATACCGTCCTGGATTATTTCCTGGCCTCGCGAATCAGTTTTCAGCACCGTTTTAACCAGTTTTTTCGGGGTTATTTCAAACGAGAACATCCAGTCTTCCAGCTGATTTACAATCTCCGTGGCCGCTTCCTCAATTATATTTTCCCTCTGGTTTTCCGGTAAATTGAGCTCCTCCAGAGTCAGCGGTATGTTAATATCCCGATAAAATTCATATAGTTTTTTCAATTCTTCACTATCTTTTCCCTTTAAAGTTTCAGTCACCAGCGTCCCAAATCCTACCAGTTCACCGGATAAAACTTTTTCATCACAGTAACGATAAAGCTGATTGGCAAGCATCTGGGCCAGGTTGGCGCTAAATGCTTTGCCCCCCAGGCAACTCACCAACCCCGTCTCAAGAATATTAATTTCAATAATCGATTCAATTGTGCTGGTTACCTCTCCCTTTTTTGCATCAGCTATAGCACCGCCGCCCTGGTTTTGCAGACCTTCTCGAATATGTCCGGATAGCTCATAAGCTATCTGAAGGGGCTGACTTGACTTCAAATCCTCCTGCGAGAGGCCTATCCCCCGGGAAACCGCATAAGCATTTGCCATCCCGGCCGCCAGGAAACGACTGGGAGCCAGACCGGCAACTTTATAATCCAGCAGAAGCAAATCAGGACAGTTTGATAAAGTTTCCTGCTTAATAAACTCCCCTTCCTCATTAAAAATATATACCTTGTTTGTATAACCGGCACAGGTGCTGGCGACAGTTGGAACAGTAACTACGCTGTTCTCGCTTAACTCTCCGACGTATTTTGCCGTATCAAGCGTTTTTCCGCCACCGGCGCCGATAATTATATCAGCTTTTTCACTTTCCACTTTATCCATCAACCGCTCTATTTCCGGCAGACAACATTCGCCGAGACATACTTCAAAAGAAACTCCAATCATCGATTCCTTCAGCGAAGCGCGAATGACATCTTCAAACCGATCCAGGGCAGTTTTCCCGGCAATAACCAGGGCACGTTCACCCAGGGGCTCTAAAAACCCCCCCAAATCCTGCAGGGCTCCTTTAGCCGAATGATAGCGATGAGGACCAATGTTTAACATTTATATCAATCTCCCGAACTCAAAAAAATACCCGGGGCAAAAACTTCCCCGGAATTAAAAAACAATTGACCATATAATCTCTGCCAGCCCGTATTGCAGGCTGAGAGCAATTCTTAAGAAAAACTGTAAAAATTGCGAAAGAACTCCGGTCATCATCAAGAAAATAAAGATCGCAAAGACCACAAATCTATTCTGTTGCAACCAGCGCCTTTCCTTTCGGGGCAGCAGATATTCGGCGATTCCTCCCCCGTCGAGGGGCGGGACGGGCAGGAGGTTAAAAACCGCCAGCAGACTGTTTATTACCGTATTATATGTTATAAGTTCTGGCAAACCTTCCACCTGTTTTACAAAAGGAAAAAACAAGGCAAAAATGAGGATGCCCACCAGGGCCAGGATAAAATTTGCCGCCGGCCCGGCGAGGGAAACCCAGGCCTTGTCCCGGCGGGGATTTTGTAAATTTTGCGGATTAACGGGAACCGGTTTTGCCCAGCCAAACAAAAAAGGTGCCCCGGAAATAATTAAAAAAGCGGGGAGAAGTATAGTCCCAAAAAGATCCACGTGAACCAGGGGATTAAACGATATCCGGCCCCGCTTCCGGGCGGTCGAATCTCCCCGCAGGTCGGCCACGTAAGCATGGGCCGACTCATGGGCACTGATAGCCAGGATAAGGACCGCAACCTGGAGAACAATTTCACCGCCACTCAAGTTTGCCACCATAAATTTACTTGCTCCTTCCGTTTTTTAAACCGCGTTCGTTCAATAATTTTTCAGCCTGGCGCCGCGAAACTTCCGACCCGCGATCGCCGGAGAGCAGGCGGCTTAATTCTTCCAGCCGGCTCTCTCCCGTGAGAACCTCCGCATTCACTTCCACCTTCTCCCGGGTATCGTTGCGATTAAGCTGAATGTGGCGGTCCCCGTGGGCGGCAACAATCGGCAGGTGAGTTATAACTATCACCTGCTGATAGCGGGCCAGCTCCGCCAGCAACTCCCCCACGCTGTCCGCCTCTTCCCCGGAAATACCGGTATCAATTTCATCAAAAACAAGAGTGAGAGTTGTGTCCGCCCCGGTCAGGGCTGATTTTACAGCTAACAATACCCGGGAGATTTCTCCCCCGGAGATCCGCTCAGCCAGAGGACCCGGCTGCTGAGAAGAATGGGAGGAAAAAAGCCAGCGGACTTCATCAGCTCCGTTGCTCCCGAAATCTTTTTCTTCAACCTCAACCCGAAAAATGGCTTCTTCCAGATTTAATTTCTCCAGGCGGCTGCTAACTTCCGAACTCAACTTTTCGGCTGTTTTTTTTCGTTGCTCCGACAATTTATTTCCCTTTTCTTCCAGCCGGGGGGAGAGTTTTTCCCTTTGTTCCTTTAACTTTTTAATATTCTCCTTACGATTTTCAAGTTTGTCCAGCCGCTGTCGTTTTTTTTCGTAATAAGAATACAATCCCTCGGGCGGGACATTATATTTACGGGCCAGTTGCAACCACTTTCCCCGCCGGTTCATCAAGTCTTCGTATTCCCCGGCCGAATGTTCCAGCCCCTCCCTCTCCTCGCGCAAACGGAGGCGCAACTCGGAAAGCCTGTCCTCCATATTTTCCAGTTCCCCGGGCCAGGGTTCAAGCTCTTCCAGGTGCTGAGCTGCCTCTCCCACAAGATCAATCAGCCGATCAACCTGCCCCCCCGGTGATTCTTCACCGTCAAGAATATTTATTGCTTCCCGAAGCTGGCGATCAATATCTTCCCGGGCCTCCAGGCGCCGTCTTTTCTCTTCAATTTGGGACCATTCACCCTCTCCAGGAGAAAACTCTTCCAGTTCTTCCAGCTGGTATTGAAGCAACTCCAGCTCCTGGCGATAATCAGCATCCGGAGCAGTAAGTTCTTCCAATTTTTTTTCCACCTGGCGGTATTGCTCATAAATCTCACGGTAGTCGGCCAGGTAACGATCATAATCCCCGTACCTGTCAAGAACCCGGCGGGGGAAATCTTTTTCAAACACCGCCTGTTGATCATGCTGGCCGTGAAAATCAATAAGTTCACTGCGTATTTCCCGCAGAGACTGCAGGCGAACCCGTTCGTCATTTAAATACGCTTCACTCTGCCGGGTCGGCTTCAACACGCGGCGAAACTGGAGTTCTTCTTCCACCACTTCGTTTTCTATACCAGCAAGTTTTTCTTCCGGCAGAGTAAAAAATGACGAGACCACTCCCCGGGCCCCGGAATCGTTGAGTAATTCAAAATCCGCCCGCCCCCCGAGAGCCAGCTGGAGCGCTTCAATCAATAAAGTTTTTCCGGCACCGGTGGGCCCGGTAATCACATTTAACCCTTCCGAAAAATCAACCCGAACCCTATCCACCAGGGCCAGGTTTTTAACCGTTAATGACTGAAGCATTGTCGTCTCCCTCTATCAATTTAGAGCAATCTCTTACTGTTTTGCTTTGTTGACCGCCCTGTCAATTAAGGGGCGATAATCTTTTTTTTGATCTCTACTCATCAGAGCAACAAACTCCCTGTTGCCTTCACCACCGGCCAGCGGTGAGACATCAAGCCCAAAACAGCCCCACCCTTCCTCTTCCCAGCCGGAAATAACAGTTTGCAGAGTTTCTCGCCACACTTCCGGATCTTTAATTATACCATCTTTAACCTGTTTTCGGGGGGCTTCAAACTGAGGTTTAATTAATAAAATGCCCCGGCCCTCCGCAGTTAATATTTTTCCCAGGGCCGGAAGTAATTTTAAAGTTGAAATAAACGAAACATCCATCACAAAAGTCGAAGGCGCTGGTTCGAAATCTACTTTTTCAGCATAACGAAAATTATACCGGTCCCTGACCTGCACCTTATCATTCTGGCGTAGCCGGTAGGCAAGCTGGCCATAACCAACATCCACCGCGTAAACCCGGCGGGCTCCCGCCCGCAGTAAGGCCTGGGTGAAACCACCGGTTGAAGCACCTATATCCACACAAATTTTATCGGTAACATCCAGCCGCTGACTTTTCAGCACCGGCCATATTTTTTTGGCTCCCCTGCCCACCCAGTCGGGGGAATCATTTTCTACTATCACCAGGTCGGTTTCCTTATCTACCTCCGATTGTGGATTATCAACGGGAAATCCGTTGACTTTAACTCGCCCCGCCTCAACAATCTCCCGGGCTTCACCCTCACTACCAACCAGCTCCCGGCGGACGAGTTCTCGAACAAGCGGTCTATACTTCACTGCCTTCAACCAGCCCACGGGCCCGCCGGGCAATTCCCTGGCCGGTTAAGTCAAACTCCTCCAGGTATTCCTCGCGCTGACCGTGGCTAACTATCCCCTCTGGAATTCCCATCCGTTCAACTGGTAAATATTTATTATTTCCGTTTAAAAGTTCCAAAACCGCTGAACCAAACCCTCCGTCCAGGATACCTTCTTCAACAGTAACTACTGCCCCGGTCTGTTCGGCTGCCTGGAGGATAAGTTCTTCATCAAGCGGTTTAGCCCAGCGAGCGTTAATTACCGTCGCATCAACTCCCCGCTCGTTAAGCAACATTGCCGCCTTCTGCGCCCGTTGCACCATCGGCCCGAGGGCAACCAGCGCCACATCTTTTCCCTCACGTATTTTCTTGCCCCGGCCAATCTCCAGGCGGTCTAAATCATCCGTTTCCAGGGACTCTGCTTCCGTAACCCGGGCCCGGGGATAACGCACCGCTATCGGTCCTTCGTTGTAATTTACTGCAGTATTGATGAAATGCTCAAGTTCCCGCGAGCTCCCCGGAGCACCAACAACGATGTTGGGGAGCGGCCGCAAATAAGACAAATCAAATATCCCCTGGTGTGTTTCACCGTCCCCGCCAACAATTCCCGCCCGATCCAGGAAAAACTTAACCGGAAGCTCCATAAGACAAACGTCATGGAACACCTGGTCGTAAGCCCGCTGCAGAAAGGTGGAATAAATGCAAACCGCGGGTTTCTTCCCCTCCGCCGCCAGGCCGCCCGCAAAAGTAACCGCATGCTGTTCGGCTATCCCCACGTCATAAAATCGCTCGGGATGGTTCTTTTCAAATATAGCGGTTCCCGTTCCTTTCTTCATAGCCGCTGTAATTGTTATTAAATCCTCATCTCCATCACCTATTTTGGAAAGTGTCTGGCCAACTCTCTGCGACCATTTGGCGGCGGGATCTTCCTGTTCCTCAACCGGCTGACCGGTTTCAATGTCAAAAGGAACCGTTGCATGACTGGCGTAAGTGTCCTCTTCGGCCGGTTTATAGCCATGACCTTTTTCAGTTATCACGTGAACAAAGCGAGGGCCGTCGTACTGTTTGATTCGTTCAAACTCCCGGAGTAATTTCCCGGTATCATGGCCGTCCACCGGCCCAAAATATTTAAAACCAAGCTCCTCAAACATCAACTGGGGAATCACCAGGTTTTTTACACTTCTTTCAACTCTCCGGGCCAACCCCAGGGCTGATTTCCCGAATTGAGGGATTGCATCCAGTATTCTCTCGATTTCATTCTTCACCTGTTCATAGGCGGGCAGATGGATCAGCCGGTCAAAATATTCATTAATGGCCCCCACGTTTTCGGCAATAGCCATCCCGTTGTCATTTAAAACAACAATCAAATCCGATTCTTCCCCGCCGGCATTATTCAAACCTTCAAAAGACATTCCCCCTGTTAAAGAACCATCGCCAATCACCGCCAGGACTTCTCCGTCTTCATCTTTACCGGCAAGAGCTTCCGCAACCCCGGTTGCAGCCGATATGGAGGTGGAAGCATGGCCAGCGTTAAAAATATCATGTTGGGATTCCGAGCGTTTTAGGAACCCGCTTAATCCGCCCTTCTGCCGGATTGATTCCAGCCGGTCATTTCTCCCCGTCAACATTTTATGAACATATCCCTGGTGACCAACGTCCCAGATGATTTTATCCCGGGGAGAATTGAAAATATAATGGAGAGCTACAGTAAGTTCCACCACCCCTAAATTGGGGCCAAAATGCCCGCCGCTGCGGGCCACCACTTCAATTAACCGCTGGCGACAGTCCCGGGCCACCTCCGGCAGTTTTCCTTCCTCTATTTCTTTCAAATCATCCGGTGAATTTATTTTATCCACCCATTTACTCATTTTATAAACCTCCCTATTACAATTCCGGAGCCTGATTCATCTCTTCCACTAACAATCACGATTAGCAACCACCCGGGCCAGTTCAATTAACCTCCCCGAGGGAATAGGTTTGCCTTCCAGCAACTGCACCGCCTCTTCAATTAACTTTTCCATCATTTGCTGGGCTTTATTTTCCCCGAGCAGGCGGGGATAAGTTGATTTGTCCCCGTCGGAATCTGAATTTATATCTTTGCCCACTTTTTCAAAACTCCCCTGGATGTCCAGAAGATCATCCTTGATTTGAAAAGCCAGTCCAATTTTTTGCCCGAACTTTTCCAGATCATTGACTATATTGTCCTCTACTTCCGCAGCTCTTGCCCCCACTGCCAGGCAGAGGGTAATAAGAGCCCCGGTTTTCTTGGAATGCAACTGCTGTAATTCTTCCAGGGTTAACTCTTTACCGGTGGCCTTTAAATCCTCCACCTGCCCGCCAATTAAACCCTGCCAGCCGGAAGCTGCAGCAACCCTGCTAATAATCTCAGCTCTAATTTTTTCGGACAAACGTTCACCATCCATACCCCCCACGATCCCAAAGGCCAGCGTCAGAAGAGAATCCCCGCATAAAATTGCCATATCCTCACCAAATTCACGGTGACAGCTGGGCTTGCCCCGACGGAAGTCATCATCATCCATTGCCGGTAAATCGTCGTGAACCAGAGAATAAGCATGTATCAGTTCCACAACAGCCGACAGGGCCTCAAATATTTCGTTCCGCTGGACTTTCCCCAGGCGGGCAGCTTCCAGGACCAGCACCCCGCGCAATCTTTTGCCCCCGTTGAGGACGCTGTAGTTCATTGCCCGCCCCAGGGGGGCAGGAACTTCTTCCGGAGTCGGAAGCCAGTTTTCTATAGCCGACTCCACCCGCTCCTTCTGTTTTTGGTAAAAAGCAGGAAAACTAAATTCACTCATCGTCATGTTGCCCCGGTCGCCCGGGTTTATCAACGTCAGCACCCGGATCCTCTATTTTTTCCACAAGAAGTTCAGCTTCCTCCAGGCGCTCTTCACAAAATTCTATCAATTTTAGTCCTTCCTGGTAATGATCCATAGCCAGCTCCAGCGGTAAATCACCGCTCTCCAGTTCGGAGGTAACCTCTTCGAGGCGATCCATTGCTTCCTGAAATTCTTCCGGTTCCTGATAATCATCGCTTTTA